>NZ_WUEH01000012.1 GCF_010468615.1 Pseudodesulfovibrio sp. JC047
GCCTTTTTGATGAGGAGCCGAGGCGCGGAATCCATCAGGGCCATATCAAGAGTATAGGCCGAATATATGACAGCATTCGATTCTGCGTTGCCAACAAAAAAAGCACTTGCCAAATGGGCGGGTCCATATATGCCTGCTTTTTGCCGCCAAGCAAAAAGCAGGTCGCCGTAAGGGCGAAACCTTTGAAATAATTTCGAATGACTCTCTACCGCGAAGCGCGCAACGCTCAATAAATAAGGAAATAACTGGTCTTTTCCTTGTGCTTTTTCTTTGTTCTTTAAAGAAAAAAATTACCGTCGCCGGAACACCCCCTCGTCGTTGTAAGGGCGAAACCTTTGGAATAATTTCGAAAGACCTTCACCGCGAAGCGCGCAACGCTCAATAAACAAGGAAAAATGGGGCCTTTCCCTTATGTCTTCTTTTTCCCCTCTTCAAAGAAAAAATGACAAAAATCAGGGCTTGATCCCATTTTTGTAATTCTCCACCATCACTCGTATCAATGCGCCAAAGCCGATAATCAGGGCGAGGGCGGCCAGTTCTCGACTCCAGAGTGCCCAGAGAAAGAAAATTGCGATGCAAAAGACCAGAAGGAATCGTGTCCATTTGCCGGTATTCCATGGCGTTGCAAACCAATCCTTTTCCCATTCAATGCCCGCGTGAACAAACCGGAACCAGCGGGTGTTCGGTGTTGTTTTCATGCGCAATTCGAGAAAGCCGACCGCACCGAGAATGATCGTTGCGGTCAAGAAAAAAGGACTGTGAAAAAGGACCGCTAAACAGCATGAAATGAGCGCGGTAAAATGCAAACTCCAATTCCACGGCTGGCGATGGCGTTGTGTGGCGAGCTGGAATAGATCGGACGGGGTGATAGTCATGGGATCTCCTTGCGTCAGGATACAGAGGGGCTGCCCGAGATTGCAACCTCTTCGAAGATTTTGTACAGCCGTGGCTGGAGGACAGTATGGATATCAAACTTATTTCTCGGGCCGTCGCCGAAGTGGGCGAATGCCTGCGTGTGGAAGACAATTTGCTCGCCACGGCAGAATCCTGCACCGGCGGACTGCTGGCAAGCACTTTGACCGATACCCCCGGGAGTTCGGAATGGTTCGCCGGATCGATCGTCGCGTATTCCAACACGGTCAAGGCCAACGTGCTCGGCGTGTCTCCCAAAACGTTGGAAGAACACGGTGCCGTTTCAGAAGCGGTGGTGCTCGAAATGGCCCAAGGTGTTTTGAAAACCGTTGGAGCACATGTTGCCGTGGCCATTTCCGGCATAGCCGGTCCCGGCGGTGGATCGCCGGAAAAACCGGTTGGAACGGTCTGGTTGGCCTGGGCGTGGCCGTCAGGCACCCGGGCGCGAATGTATTCTTTTTCCGGCACACGACAGGATGTCAAGGAACAGACGGTCATGGCCGCGGTCAATGGCCTTTTGAGTGTGACCAAATAAAATTCACTGCGTCAAAAGAAGAAACGCCTTCAGCGCATCGTCTGAAGGCGTTTCTTTTTTGGTATGATTGTGTGAGAAGGAATGACTATTCCTTTTCCTTGATGGCAACACCGTCACACACGAAAGATATGCCCTGCGATGAAGCCGTGCCGATCATGACCGCCTGGATGATTGGGGTGGAGACCTTGGTTGTGCTCTCCCACATGACGGTGAAGTTGGCACCCGAGCCGCCGGATGTGTCGCGTTCCGGGATATAGACTTCTTTTGTCCCCATGGGCGGAATGGTGACCGGGGAGGTGAAATACGCTTTTTGCATGGTGCCGTTGTCGTCATAATATTTGACTGACGTGATGGTGATCGGCTCGTTGTAATCGACGTTGCGAATGGAAAGCAGGGCAGATAGATTGTATGGCTTTCCCTTGATTCCCTGATAAATGTGAGAATACACCGGAACATAGACTGTTTGCCCGGACGAGAGAAAGATTTCTCGACCTGCCAATGCCGGGACCGAAAGCATCACGATCAGCAATGCCGTCAGGATCGGACGAAGGATGCGGGTAGACATGGGTGACTCCTTGCGTTGCAGGTTCGTCTTCATTGTATGCCCTGTCAAGGGGGTGAAGGCAAGCCTACAAAACGCTGCGGAGCACCAGTGCAAGCCCGAGCAACGCGATCAATGCGAGGACGATTTTGCGGAAAACAGCTTCGGGGAGCAGGCGGCGGACCTTGCCTCCGAGCCAGATGCCAAGTCCTACCGGGACGATGCCGACAGCGGAAAGTGTCATGTTTTCGACAGAAAGGAGTCCCAACCGGCCCAGTCCTGCCAACATGACCAGACTGGCGATGGTAAAGGAGGTGTTGATGGCCTGAACCAATTCATCTTTGGTGATGCCCAGTGACATCAGGTACGGCATGATGGGCATGATCTGCGAACCCGTCAGCCCGTTGATGAGTCCGGTGAAAAGGCCGACAGCCATTTCGAGAGGCGGTGTCTGTCGCAGGGAAAGTTGTCCTCGCCACAAGCCCCAGGAACCGTACATGAACATGGTTGCGCCAAGGACCATGCGGGGCAGGTCCGTGGTGTTGTCGCCCAATATCCAGAGTCCGACAGCCAACCCGGGGAGCGCGGAAAAATAGAGAATCCAAAATCGGCGGAAGATGGACCAGAAATTTCCGGCGTCGATCATGACCATGGTGTTAGCCAGAAGAGAAGGAATGATGACAAGGGGGATGGCGAGGCGCAAATCGATATAGCTCGCCATGATACCGAGACAGGATGTGGCAAAACCGAGACCTGCCGTGCCCTTGAGAAACGCTGCGAAGAAGAACGTGCCGAGAACGAGTCCGATAATGAGTGGTTCCATTGCCGTGTGGTGTTACGCCTTCTGTCTTTCTTGTGCAACATGTTCCCCCTTTTCACACGGGGCACTCTGAGGTACCGTGATGACCCGATGAAAAAAAATGGTATGGAGAATTCAATGAATATACCTGTTGGATATGAATTTGCCGCCACTGCGGCATCATTTAAGAAACCTGGGAAACTCGACCTGGGAGCGATTGTCAGCCGGTGCCCGGCGGTGGCTGCTGGCGTGTTCACGACCAATAAATTCAAGGCCGCTCCGGTCCTGCAATGTCAGGAGTTGCTGGCAGACGGTCGCATGATGTCCGGGTTCCTGATGAATTCGGGACAGGCCAATGCCTGTACCGGCGAAGAAGGGCGTGCCAACTGTCGTGAAACCCTGAATCTTGCGGCCCAGGCACTGAATGTCCCGGCGGACGAATTGCTGCCGGCCTCCACAGGCGTGATCGGTGCGCAGTTTGACATGACCCAGTGGAAAGCGGCCATGCCGGCCCTTGGCGAGAGCCTTGGCAAGGCAACCCCGGAAGACACGGCCAAGGCCATCATGACCACGGACACCATCCATAAAATCAGTGAGGCTTCGTTTTCGTTGAAAAACGGTGAAGTCCGTGTGCTCGGCATGTGCAAAGGGGCCGGGATGATCTCGCCGAACATGGCGACCATGCTGTCGTTCATTACGTGTGACGCCGCCATTGACGCGGAGGCGTGGCAATCCATGCTGACGGATTGTGTGAATCAGTCCATCAACAGGGTGACCGTGGATGGCGACACGTCCACTAACGATTGCGTGATGGCCCTTGCCAACGGTGCATCCGGTGTGACCATTGAATCCGACGAGGAGCATGTCTTGCTCCGTAAACATCTGCTGACCGTGCTTGAAGATCTGGCGTACAAGATCGTCATGGATGCCGAGGGCGGAACCAAGGTCGCCTTCATTCAGGTTTCGGGTGCGAAAACTGATGCTGATGCCGAATTGGTCGCGCGTGCCGTGGGCAATTCCCCGTTGGTCAAGACCGCGCTTTTCGGGTCCGATCCCAATTGGGGACGTATTATTTGTGCGGCCGGGTATTCCGGTGCGGACTTCAAGGCGGAAAATCTGGTCCTGAAAATCGGGGGGATCCTCGTTTTTCATCATGGGACTCCAGAACCCGGTGATATGGACGACCTGCTCGGGCCGATCATGCAGAAACGGGATATTGTCATTCACCTCGATTTGGGCAGTGGTCCCGGCAGTTCCATCCTGCTCGCTTCGGATTTGACCCGGGAATATGTGAGTATTAACGCGGATTATCGATCCTAGGAGTATTGTATGCCGATCTTGACGCTACAGACATGGGCGGGAACCCCGCTGGAAAAGAAACGTGAGCTGGTGGACACCTTGACTCGTGAGATTGTCAGGATGCTTGAGTGTCCGAAAGAGGCGGTCACTGTGCTGATTGAAGAGGTGCCCAAGGAAAATTGGGGTGCGGCCGGAGAGCTGTGTTCGGAACGGTTCCCCGACAAATGATGAGAACTCGATAGATTTCCCTGTTTGCCGTGCGCCGGGCTGTCTGGCTTGGGTGGATTTGGCGCGGACAGTGGATGGGAGAGCGTTGGATAATGGTGAATATGAAAGGTCGGGATAAACTGACCAGAATAGTTGATTTTTTAAATGAATGCGGTATGTTGCGAAAAACGCCAAGGACCGGATATCAATTTTTGGGATCAGGATCGGAATCCGTGGCCGAACATTCGTTTCGGACAGCGGTCATCGGGCATGTGTTGGCCCTGATGGCAGATGCTGACGTGGCGCGCACGACGTACATGTGTTTGTTTCATGACCTGCACGAAGCCCGGACCGGGGATTTCAATTACGTGAATCAGCTCTATAACAGCTCGGAACGGACCACGGCCCTGAAACATGCCTGTGATGGCACCGGACTGGAAGACGCTGTTCTCGGATATTGGGACGAATTGGAAGAGACCGAAACGCTCGAAGCGACGTTGGCGCAGGATGCTGACCAATTGGACTTCATCTTGAATCTCAAGGAAGAGAGCGACCAGGGCAACACCTATGCCGGGCAATGGCTGGAATCGGCCTTGAAACGGGTGCGGACGAAATGGGGTCGGGAATTGGCCGAGACCATCGCCAAAACCGATCACAAGGATTGGTGGTTTTTGGGACCTGATTCAGAGTGGTGGACCCATAAGAATGGCAAGGATGACAAAAAAACGTCATGAGGGTGTTTTTTGGATGAAGTGTTCAGAGAGAATAGGTGGAGAACCTTGCCGTTTTTGAAGATATTGGGTACATGATTTTCTTGATACTGTGCTCTGTATAGGGCGCGTGGTGTTTTTTTGAGTGCTCTATTGTGCTTTATCTGTCTTGGATGATATGGATATTTTATGACTGTGAAGATTCGAGACCATTCAGTGCCTGCTTTTTTCCCGTATACACTGTGTCGGAAGATTGTGGATGAAATAGGGGAAATATTCCTTTTTTCCCTTGATTCGTTGCGGTTGATTTTTGCGGGACGAGGGCAGTTCTCCAAGATTATCCGTCAGATATATTTTATTGGAGTGCAATCTGTCAGTGTTATCGCCTTGATCGGACTGTTTACGGGCATGGTCATGGGGATGCAGTTGTATTATGCCCTCTCCGTGTTCGGTGCTGATGGTTTTCTCGGGACGGGTGTCGCGTTGTCCATGGTGCGAGAGCTGGCTCCGGTGCTCACGGCGATCATGTTGACGGGGCGGGCCGGGTCCGCCATGACCGCTGAAATCGGGGTCATGCGAATTTCTGAACAGATTGACGCTCTATCCATCATGGATATCAATCCCATGCGATATCTGGTGGCTCCCAAAATGGCCGCCTGTCTTATCAGTTTTCCAATTCTGACGGCTTTTTTCAATCTGATCGCCTTGTGGGGTGGATGGTTGACCGGGGTAAAATTGCTGGGGGCCAATGCCGGAGTGTACTGGTCGAGAGTGAATGGTGCTCTCAGTTGGGATGATATTGAAGGCGGATTCATCAAGTCCATCGTTTTTGGCCTGCTCGTCTGTACCGTCTGTTGTTTTGAAGGATACTATACCCATATTCGTTCCGGTCATGCGGGACCGGAAGGAGTGAGCCAGTCCACCACTAATGCGGTGGTCAAATCCTGTGTGATAACCCTTGCGGCAGATTATGTTTTGACGTCGCTGCTTTGGTAGAGGTCTTTGTGAGTAACGCACCCAGCATACGACTTGAAAATCTGGCTGTCGGCTATGGCGGCAGGCCTGTTGTCAGCGACCTGAATATCGAATTTCCCGGCGGGAAATTGTCCATGGTCGTTGGTGGCTCTGGATGCGGAAAATCCACATTGATTCGGCATATCCTGCAACTTCAGGCACCGATCAGCGGTAAAATTTATATGGGCGGTCATGATCTCAGTTCCATTTCCGCCAAGAAACAACATTGTCTCAGACAACGAACAGGGGTGCTGTTTCAGGACGGTGCCATGTTGGGATCGTTGCGCCTCAAGGATAACATTGCTCTGCCCTTGCGGGAGCACACGAAACTCGGCGAAGCAGAAATTTTGCGGATTGTTCAGGATCGGCTGGAAATGGTCGGGCTTGGACATGCCATGGAATTATATCCCAATGAATTATCCGGGGGAATGCGCAAACGGGCCGGACTTGCCCGTGCGTTGGTCATGAACCCGCAGGTCTTGTTTTGCGATGAGCCGACATCCGGGCTGGACCCGATTTTGTCAGCGGAGCTGGATCAGTTGCTGCTCGACATGATGTGTCATTTCGACATGACCATGGTTGTTGTCACACACGATTTGGCAAGTATGCGTGCATTGGCCGATAATGTGGTCATTCTGGGAGAAAGAAAATGCCTGTATCAGGGCACGATCGAGCAGCTTGAGACAACGGAAGATCCATATTTGCGGTGTTTTTTGGATAGAAAGGCCGAGGAGCGGACAGCCCCCAGGTTGACCATGACTCCTTTGGACCCGTCCATGCTGAAACGTGATTGTACAAAGATACTTGGCGAAAACATAACGATCCGAAAAGGTGACCGATGCTGAAAATGAAAAAAGAAACCGCAGTAGGGATTTTTGTGGTCATGGGGTTGCTCGCCGTGGTCTACATGAGCATCAAGCTGGGTAACGTGCAGTTGTTCACGGATAAATATTATGAAGTGAAGGCCAATTTTTCGGATGTGTCCGGACTGAAGGTCAATGCGCCGATTCAGATGTTTGGTGTGGGGATCGGGTTTGTCAGGGAAATTCATATAGATCAGGACAAGGGCGTCGCGGCCATTTCCATGATGATCGACAAGAAGGTGACGTTGACGGACGATGCCATAGCTGCAATTAAGACAAGTGGACTTATCGGAGATAAGTTCGTGAAAATTGTGCCTGGTGGGCTTGGAGATCCTGTTCATGCCGGAGATACGCTGTTTGACACGCAGTCGGCTATAGACCTTGAAGATCTCATCAGTAAATTCGCCTTTGGCAATGTATAAAGAGTGTGAAAGGATCTGCATGGTGTTGAAAAGAATTTGTACCGTATTGGTCATGTGTAGCGTCCTTTTCGCGAGCAGCCTTGCTCTGGCGGATCAGACGCCGACGGACCGAGTCAAGGCTGGGGTTGAAGAGTTGATTGCCATGTTGTCTGATCCGGATATGTTGGACCCGGACAAGCATGACGCCTCGGTGACCCGTTTGCGAAAGACTGCGGAAAAATATATCGATTTCGGATTGGTGACCAAGTATTCCATCGGCAAGCCGTGGCTCAAGATGTCATCGGCACTGCGTGCTGACATGACAGAGGCGTTCATTCAGTTGATGGAGCGGTCGTATCTTCGCCGGATTCCGGCGTATAGCGGTGAAAAAGTTCAGTACACAAAAGAATTGATTTCCGGGAAGAAAGCGAAAGTTCTTACGGAAATAATGAATAAAGATAAAAAAATAGTCGTTGAATTCCGGTTAAGAATAGTTCATGGAGTATGGATGATCTATGATGTCGTTGCCGAAGGTGTGAGCCTGGTGATGAATTATCGGAGTCAGTTCTCTGCCATTTTGCAAAAGGGAACGCCCGAAGATCTGTTGCAATTGATTCATGAACGGGTCGAGAAACTCGACAGAAATGAGCCGGATGAACTGGACAAGGAAGAATTTGCGTCGTGAAAACTGGTGCTGAAATACGTCAATATCTGCTGATATGTTGCTTGTTTGCCGCATTGTGTGTGGGGTGTGCTGGAACCGTTTTTGCGGCGGACTCCACTGCGTCCGAGACGCCGGTTCAACTGGCTCAGTTTTCTTCTGATATGGATGAAGAAGATGATTTTGACGATTTCAACAGTGAGTATACAGAGCAGGTTCGTGTCGCTGATCCGTTATATTATTGGAACCGGGTCTGGTTTGAAATCAATGATGCGTTGTATCACGGGCTGTTTCGTCCTGCTGCCGAGGGATACGCCTGGCTGGTTCCTGTCAAGCCGCGTACCTGGGTCAATAATTTCTTCACCAACCTGTTGTTTCCCGTCCGATTCGTCAACAATATCCTGACTGGCAAGTTCGATGCCGCCTACATGGAGACCTCGAAGTTCATCGCGAATACCGCATTCGGCTTGGGGGGATTGGGTGATGTGACCGGCGGAATGCCTCGCAATTGGGAGCCAGAACGGCCAACAGCCGACGGTTTTGGCCAGACCCTTGGCAAGGCTGGCATCGGGCATGGCGTCTATCTTGTCTGGCCATTTATTGGCCCGAGTTCCATTCGTGAATCCGTGGGCTGGGTGGCTGATGCCTATATGGACCCGTTGACCTATGGTCGGTTCACCTTTCTTGAATTTGTCTCCATTCGGGCCTTCAACAATGTGAATACCTTGTCACTTCAGTTGAAGGGGAACGAATATGAAGCCCTCACTGAAGGGGCTGTGGACAAATATGCGGCTGTGCGTGACGCCTACATTCGGTTCAGGGCCAAAAAAGTCGCTGAATAGTTTTTCCCCTCCTGATGTATTATGAAAATCGCTGTTATCTCGGATACCCATATGGGGTCAGTCCCTGCGTGGCTTGACGATGTTTATTCCACATGGCTCGCGCCTGCGGATGTTCTTGTTCATTGTGGTGATATCACTTCTGTCGCGATCTGGTCCTACTTCATGCAGCACGACAATTTTGTGTGCGTTCGTGGGAACTGTGATTGGGACCCGCAATTCGCCGATTTGCTCAAACCCATGACCTCTTTTGAACGGGACGGTCTCTCCGTGGGGGTGACACATGGTTGGGGACCTCGTTCCCATGTTCCGGTGACGGTTGCTCAAGCCTTTGGTCCCGAATATGACCTCGTCTGTTACGGTCATACCCATGCACGAGACTGGTCGATTGTCGAAGGTCTGCAATTGGTGAATCCTGGCTCTTTGGGTGAATCGGGTTCCCTTGCCCTGATCAGTATTGCGACCGATGGGACCATGCAATGTGAGTTCGTGGACGTTTTCTGATCCTTTTTCGGAAGTGTTTTTTATCAACTCGTTGCCGTTTGGACATACCTGTGTGAAAATACGGTTAATCTCCAATGAAAAATGGCAGATTGGTTGCGCTTTTTTCCTATGAATGGCATAAATTAACCGTGTCAAAAATGAGCTTCACAATGCGCTGTGCGACAGCTGTTCTTCTTCTGCTCATGTCTCTGTTGTTTTCTGCTGTGCCGGTCAGAGCTGAAAATTCCCGTGAGTTGACTTTTGGCATGTCCGCAGCTTTTACCGGCGCGAATGGAGAACTCGGCATTGAGTTTTACCGCGGGTTCATGGCCTATATTGATGCTTTCAATGCCGCTGGCGGCGCAGACGGATGGACGATCAAGGTTGTGCCAGCCAATGATGGGTATAATCCTGGCCCGTGTTTTCAGAATACCGTGCGCTTCATAAAGCAGGATGCAGTCTTCGCCCTGTTTTCCTATGTTGGAACACCGACCACTACCCATATTCTTCCTTTGCTACAAAAATTTGAAGATGAGAATATTTTCTTGCTCTTCCCTTTCAGCGGGTCGCAACCTTTGCGGACTGAACCTTTTGGTCAATATGTCTACAATCTTCGGGCATCGTATTTCGATGAAACCCAGGGGCTGGTGGACCGCCTTGTCGCGATTGGGCGAAAAAGGATCGGTGTTTTTTATCAGAGCGATGCCTATGGTCGAACCGGCTGGGATGGAGTGCATCGGGCCTTGGAACGACACGGTTTGTCCCTTGCGGGTGAAGCTGCGTACAAACGCGGTGCGTCTTTTTCCCAAGATTTTTCTTCCGAGGTGGAACTGTTGTTGAGCAGTGACCCGGATGCCATCATTGTCGTTGGGACCTATGCCTCTCAAGCCGCGTTTATCCGCGACGCGCGAAATTATGGGTATACGGATCCCATCGCGGGGTTGTCTTTTGCCGATAGCGACAAGATGCTCGAATTGCTCGTGGCCGAAGGGAAGCGGGTTTCAAAAAAGTACACCGGAAATCTGATCAATTCGCAGGTGGTCCCAAGTTATACGGACGAGCGGCTTCCCGGTGTGCGGCTGTATCGGAAGATCATGGAAGGGTATACCTATGAGCCGGTGGCCAGAAACGACGAGTATACGCCTAGAGTTTACAGTTATGTCAGCTTCGAAGGGTTTCTGAATGGCGTTATTCTGGGAGAAATGGTCAAACGGATGGCAGATGATCCTCGCCGGACGCGGATTCCACAAGTCATGAATTCCATGCAGAATTTCGATTTGGGGATCGGTGTCAATGTGGATTTCAGCCGGAATGGTCATCAGGGGCTGGATACCGTGTATTTCACCACCGTCATCAATGGATTGTTTCAGTCTGTAGACGATTGGGAGCAGTGGCGACGATGAAGGCACCCAAACTTTTTATCAAGCCGCTGATTTTCATGGTGGTCGTCTTTGGGATGATCGCCTTGGTCACCTCTTTTACTTTCAGTACGCGCATCAAGCGGGAAATGACGCGGGAGTACGAATCCAAGGCCCTTTCCCTGGCCAGAAGTGTCGCGGAATCGGATATCTCGACGATCTTGAGCCAGGACGCCGGGTCGGTTCAGTCCCGGATTGATCAGTATCAGGCCATCGCCGGGGTTTCCTATGTACTGGTGGCGGACGAAGAAGGGACCGTCCTCGCGCACACCTTTGTCCCGATTGTGCCGGAAGCCGTCCTGCATATGGTTGTCGAGACGTCCTATCAGCGCAACCGGGAAGAGCACATTATTCGGGATGTGGAACTGAGTGGCGAACGATTTCTGCATGTGACCAGCCCAATTTTGACCGGCATTGCCGGATACGTGCATATCGGCATGGACATGGCGGTGATCCAGCAGAATATTCAGGAAGCAGTGGTTGAACAACAGCTTGTCATGCTTGTCCTTTTTGTGGGCAGTGTGCTGTTGGCATTCGTCTTTGTCCTGAATATTTCCAAACCATTGACCCAGTTGTCAGAGTACGCCGGGCGTGTGGCGGTCAAGGATTTCACCAATGTGCCGGATATCAAATCCAATGATGAAGTCGGCCAATTGGCCCGTGCCATGAATGCCATGACGGGTCAGATTTCGGAACTGGTCGGGAATTTGGAAGACCGGGTTCTGGAAAAAACGCACCAGCTCCAGGAGGCTCGGGACGCCTTGAAGCAGAAGGTCGAGGAACGAACGTGCGAATTGATGCGGACCAATACCCAGTTGAAGATCGAGATCGCCGAGCGAAAGGTGATTGGGGACGCGCTGCGCAAGGCTGAAAAAAAATATCGCGCTATCTTCGAGAACGCTGTGGAAGGAATTTATCAATCGTCGCCCAGCGGTCGTTTTCAGGACACGAATCCTGCACTCGCTCGAATCCTCGGCTACAATTCGCCCGAAGACCTCATGAGTTCCATCTACGACATCGGCACACAGATGTATGTGGACCCGAATCGCCGCAAGGAATTTTTGAAACTGCTTGAGGGTAAGGACGAGATCAAGAATTTTATTTCCAAGGTTCGTAAAAGGGATGGGCGGATTATTTGGGTGGCGGAAAATGTTCGCAAGATTGTGGATGGCGACGGGCATGTGGTTTGCTATGAGGGGTCCATCGAAGACATCACCATGCGTAAGAAAGCCGAAGATCAGTTGAAACGTCAGGCCTTTCATGATCCGTTGACGGGACTACCCAACCGTGCGCTTTTTTTGGATCATTTGCGAATGGCCATGGAACGGTCCCGCCGCCGCAAGCATATGTTCGCGGTGTTGTATATGGATCTCGATCGGTTCAAGGTGGTCAATGATTCTCTGGGGCATGATGCCGGGGACGAATTGTTGTGCGGCGTGGCTCGTGTGCTGGAAAATTGTGGCCGATCCGTGGATACCGTCGCTCGTTTCGGCGGCGATGAATTTGCTATTTTGCAGGAAGAGATATCCGCGCCAAAGGATGCCATTGCCATTGCCCGCCGTATTCTCGAAGGTGTGCGACAGCCGTTCAATATCGGTGGGAACGAGGTCTTTACGTCGGCGTCACTTGGTATTGTCCTCAAAACCGATGGGTACGACCGGCCCGAAGCCCTGTTGCGAGATGCCGATACCGCCATGTATCGGGCAAAGGAACTGGGAAAATCCCGATTCAAGGTCTTTAACCGCAAAATGCACGATCAGGCTTTGCAGCTCATGGAGCTGGAAACAGATCTTCGTCGGGCCGTGGACCTTCGTGAATTCGAAGTGTACTATCAGCCGATCGTTCAATTGGATAAACGCCGGGTGTGCGGCTTCGAAGCGTTGGTCCGCTGGCGGCATCCCGTGCACGGCATTATTGGCCCGGTGGATTTTGTTTCCTTGGCTGAGGATACCGGGTTAATCTATTCCATTGATAATTTAGTCCTTGAAGAAGCGTGCGCTCAAGTCAAACGTTGGCAGACCGTGGCAAAGGTCGAGTCCGGTCGGGATCTGACGATTAACATCAATATTTCAGGCAAACACTTCGGCCACTCCATGCTGGGCGGACAGGTGGCGCGCGCTTTGGAAGACTCCGGACTCGGACCGGAGTCGCTCAATATCGAAATCACTGAATCAGCCCTGATGGACAATCCCACGGTGGCGGAAGAGATGTTGCAACAACTCAAAGACTTGGGTGTCAGCATTTGCATTGATGACTTCGGGACAGGGTATTCTTCACTTTCCTATTTGCAGCGATTCCCCATTGATGTGGTCAAGGTTGATCGGAGTTTCGTGATCGATGTCGAGACGGACGCGGACAGTCAGGCCATTGTCCGAACCGTGTTTTCCCTGGGTGAGTCCATGCGACTCAAGATCGTTGCCGAGGGTGTCGAGACATCCGGGCAACTTGAGTTCTTGGAAAACGAAGGATGCAAGTTCGTGCAGGGGTATTTCTTTTATAAACCCATGACGGTGGAAGCCGTGGATCGATTACTGGCTGGCACTGTCGGAGCGTGATTCAGCGTCGGGGACGCGTCAAGCAGGGAGAAGAAACCATGACCATCAGGCAACGTCTGACGTGTGGCTTGGAACCCATTGAACAGGTGCTTTTACCATTTCAGGCCTTTTTCAAGTCCAAGACAACAGGCGGTATCCTGTTGATTATAAGTGCCGTTGCCGCGCTTGTCTGGGCCAATTCTCCGTGGTCCGATACGTATTTCGCCTTGCGGGATACCAGCTTTACCGTTGGTTTCGGTCAGGCCTCTCTGTCAAAGCCGGTTGTGCTGTGGGTCAATGACGGGCTGATGGCTCTGTTCTTTTTTGTTGTCGGACTTGAGATCAAGCGGGAATTTTTGGTGGGGGAACTGTCTTCCCGCAGTCAGGCTGTCCTGCCTATAGCTGCTGCACTTGGCGGTATGATTGTCCCTGTGCTGGTGTATGTGCTGGTCAATTGGGGCACGGAATCCGCCAGAGGATGGGGAATCCCCATGGCGACCGACATTGCATTTGCCCTTGGTATTCTCAGCCTTCTCGGCGATCGTGTTCCATTTCAGTTGAAGATATTTTTGACCGCTGTCGCCATTGTAGACGATCTCGGCGGTATCCTCGTGATTGCATTTTTTTATACCGCCGATATCTCTTTTGGTCTTCTCATGGCAGCCGGCGGGTTGCTTCTTGTGGCCTTTGTGGGAAATCGTCTGGGAATACGATCGCCGGCATTTTATGCGATCGTGGGGCTTCTGGTATGGTTGACGGTCTTGAAATCCGGTGTGCATTCCACGGTTGCCGGTGTGCTCATGGCTTTCATGATTCCGGCCCGGACCCGATGTGACGCGTCCGCCTTTGTCCAGAATGCAACTGATGTGCTGGAAGAGTACAAGGGAGCGATGCGACCGGGGACGTCTGTCCTGACCAATTCCTCAATGCTTTCGGCCCTGCTGTCCATGCAATACGTCACCTCCCGATCACAAACTCCGTTGCAACGATTGGAACATGGGCTGCACCCGTTGGTTGATTTCGCGGTCATGCCGCTCTTTGCCCTGGCCAATGCCGGCGTGGTTTTTGGCGGTGACATGGGAGCCGTGATGTCCAGTCCCGTTGCTGTGGGGACCGCATTGGGGCTGGTTGTCGGCAAACCTCTCGGGATTGTCGGTGCTGTCCTGCTGATCTTCTGGATTTCCGGCGGTGTGCCTCGCGGCGTCCATATACGACATTTTATCGGGATCGGATTGCTCGGCGGCATCGGCTTCACCATGTCCCTGTTTATCGCGACGCTGGTTTTTGGGGACGCTCCCCTCTTGTTGACCGGTGCCAAGACAGCCGTTTTTGGAGCCTCTGTGGTGGCGGGCATTGCCGGATATTTTGTTCTGCGCAGTGCGCCAACCGTCGAGGAGTTGCTCTCGGGAGAGACTTCTCAACACGACTGAAGACGTGTACGGTGCGGAGACCTGCTGCCCTGCACGAGCGGGCAGTTCACTCAACGTTATTGTCGGATAGTGAAATATGAACGTAGACAACCGGCTTCAAGGTGTTTTTTCCATTGAACGAAGAGCGAAAATCGGGACCGGCACCACGGCCCGACGTGTTGCACAGTCCGCGCTGTATTATGCGCAGGAAGTGGATGATGAGATTATTCTGCTTCAGGGATTGAACACCAAGCATGTTCCGTTTGGTGAAGTGGAAGAGATCACCAAGGATCAATTGTTGGCCGACTATTTGCCCATGCCGCAGCTTTTCAAGGAAGTTGTCGGTAATTTGCGGAAGGTCCAGAAATCCGTGGCCCGTGGTGACAAGTTCCGCAAACGTGGAGAGACCTTTACCGCAGAATATGAATACGCCAACGCCTTGAATCTAGACGAACAGAATGTGCGGGCGAATTTTGGCATTGGACTGTGTTTGTTGGCCCGGGATGAAACCGACAAGGCCCGAAAGGTCTTTGATCGGATCATCCAGATCGATTCGGCCTTTGGACAGGATCACAAGCATTTGTTCAATGAATATGGCATTGCCTTGCGCAAGAAGAAATTGATCGGTCAGGCCGTGGATTATTATCGGCGTGCGTTGGATCTCGCGGTTGACGATGAGAACTTGTGGTACAATCTGGCCCGGGCGCAGTTCGAGCGTGAAGATTGGGCCAAATGCGGAGAGGCGGTGTCCCGGTGTCTGGATCTTGATCCGGCGCACCCCGAAGGCAAAAAATTATTGGAATATCTCACCGGCAAGGGATTGGTTTGAAGAATCGTTCCCATGGCTGATTGCTGTGTTGGCAGTGAAAATATGGATCAAGGATACGCATGAGTACGCTCAAAGGTTTTGTTATCGCGGGAACGCACAGCGGATGTGGCAAGACGTCAATCGCATTGGGGTTGATGGCGTCTCTGTCACGCAAGGGACTTGCTGTGCAACCATTCAAATGTGGACCGGACTTTATTGATCCCGGACACCATGCCCTGGCCTGTGCCCGGGACGGCCAGCCTGTGCCAAGTCACAATCTCGATGGATGGATGCTCGACGAAACAACGAATATTGATATTTTCAATCGGTATGGAGCGTCAGCCGATGTCGCGGTGATCGAGGGCGTCATGGGGCTGTTTGACGGCATTTCCGGGGTTACGGATGAAGGGTCCACCGCGCAGATGGCCAAGACGTTGAAATTGCCAGTGATTCTGGTGGTGGATGCACGGTCCATGGCTCGGTCCGCAGCTGCACTTGTCTCGGGGTATGCCGATTTTGATCCCGAGGTGAATATTGTCGGGGTCATTTTTAATCGGGTCGGTAGCGAATCTCATGGGGATTTGCTTCGTGAAGCCATGTCGCTCATGCCGGATGTGCCAGTGCTCGGCTGTCTGAAACGGGATGAAGCGATCGCCACTCCGTCGCGCCATTTGGGATTGGTGACGCCGAATCAGGAAGGCCCGGACATGGATCGATATCAGCGGTTGGCCGATTGGGTGGAAACCGGTCTTGATCTGGACGCGCTGCTCGAAACCTTGCCGCAAATTGCTGTTGATCCGCCGTTCGAGCCGGTCCCCCAGTTGCCCAGTGTCACCATCGGATTGGCTCGGGACAATGCCTTTTGTTTTTATTATGAAGAGAATCTGCGGCTGTTGCGCACGGCCGGGGCTCGCTTGGTGGAATTTTCACCCCTTGAAGATACGCGGCTGCCTGAACATCTTGATGGGTTGTATCTGGGAGGAGGATACCCGGAATTGTCTGTCTTTGAGTTGGGACAAAACACCCGGCTTCGTCGAGAGATCAAGGCATTTTGCGAATCAGGACGCCCGGTGTACGCCGAGTGTGGCGGGTTCATGTATTTGATGAACGACATCATTACGGGGCGGGGGCGATATGCCATGGCCGGGGTCTTTCCGATTCGGGCAGAGATGTTTGAAAAATTCCGTGCCCTTGGATACCGGGAAGTGACCACGCAGGCCGAAACACTTTTGGGACCGGCCGGAACCTGTGGGCGTGGCCATGAATTTCATTATTCTTCGATTCAGGATGAGCCGGGAATGCAATCGTTGCCGTCTGTGTATTCCATGACCGGGCGCAAGGGACCGATCACGACTCCGGAAGGGTTTCAGATGGGGAATACGCTCGGGTCGTATGTGCATATGCATTTTGGCAGTCAGCCTGAGATGGCGCGCTATTTCGTGGATGCGTGCAAGCGTGAATCTATTCGGAACATGCAGGATTGATTGTTGATTTCGAATGGAGTCAGGATCATTGGGTATGCAGCATTGGATACTTCACATCGACATGGACGCCTTTTTTGCCTCTGTGGAGCAGCTCGATAACCCCGAATTGCGCGGTCAGCCCGTGGCGGTCGGTGGGTCTTCTGAACGGGGGGTTGTCTCAGCCGCAAGCTATGAAGTCCGGGCGTATGGCGTGCATTCGGCCATGAGCGTGGTCAAGGCGCGGCAATTGTGCCCGAATATCATTCTCGTGCCCGGTCGGATGAAGCGGTACAAGGCTGTTTCGCGTCTGGCCATGGGCGTGTTGCACGAGTTCTCTCCGACGGTCGAACAGACCAGTGTGGATGAAGCCTATCTGGATGGGACCGGACTGGAGCGACTGTTCGGGCCGATTGACGAAGTCGCTCGGCGGATCAAGACCCGGATGGTGGAGGTCACTGGATTGACCTGTTCCGTTGGTGCCGCCCCGGTTCGTTTTTTGGCCAAGATCGCATCCGATGTGAATAAACCAGATGGTATTTTCATCGTGCATCACCAGGATGTCCCGACATTTTTGCACACGCTACCCGTCCAGAAAATTCCCGGTGTCGGTAAAAAGTTTGTTCAAAGATTGAAACGGCATGGAGTTCGAACCTGTGGCGATGTGTTGCGTAAACCACGTTATTATTGGGAAGAAAGACTTGGCAAGTATGGTGGTGCACTGCATGATCGCGCCAGTGGAATCGACCCGACGCCGGTCATGGTTTCCTCGGGTGCCAAGAGTTGCAGCGCGGAAAATACGTTTCATCAAGATACCACGGACAGAGATATTTTGAAGAAGTGGTTGCTTGTTCAATCGGAACGGGTTGGGGCAGATCTTCGACGACATGGCTACAAGGGGCGGACCGTGACGCTCAAAATCAAATACGCTGACTTCAAGCAGATCACGCGGTCCAAAAGTCTGGATGGACGCACGGATGAAACCTCGGTCATTTTCGAAACCGTGTGTGGCCTTTTGCAACGGGAGCGGCTGCGCCGGGCCGTGCGACTTATCGGGGTCGGCGTTTCCAATTTTGAAATACGCACACGACAGGTCATGCTTTTTGAAGAGTCGCCGTTGGAACTGGAAGCGACCAGCGAACTGGACAAGGCCGTGGATGCGGTCCGCCGTAAATTTGGTGGGACAGCCGTGACGCGTGTGGACCTGCTGGGATTTCAGGGAAAAAAAACGGATTCTGATAAATAAGTTCATCATTTCATCGATATAGCAGAAACTTGCCAAGGCCATGAAAGATTACTACATCATGCCTTGAGACGTGACATTAACTGTCCGCATGTCTGTGCGGCGTAACCCAATATGGATATATGAAAAAAAAGAGTGTGCGTTTTCAAACTGTTGCCCATGGCTTTTGGGTCATGCTCGTTTGTTCCCTGCTGGCTGTTTCTTCGGCCTTTGCCGAAGACCCGGAAGGATTGATGGACGTTGATCTGTCCCCCAAACCCGCTGCCTTGGACTCGGCTGTCGAGGCCGGACTTGACCATGTATTTCAGGTTTTGGAAGGGGACAATGCCCAGTTCAACCTTCAGGCAATTCAGCCCATGCTGGATTTTGTCGTGAATACGACCGATGACCCCAAGAATATCGCTCCGGCCAAACGATTCAAGGGAAAAGGCATCTGTTTGCGGCAGGAAGTCGCCACGGATCTCGATACGATTTTACGGTATTTCTACAACCCGGATATTCCCAATTATCTGTTGTGCCCAGCGGTGCTTCGGTTGTCCGGTTGGCACAAGGACAGCCAGTTCCTGACCCGGGACAAGGGCTTGTGGGAAGAACTGCCGACATTGACCGAACCGGTGTTTGTCCGGGGACGTGAATTTGAGGCCAATACGCCGGACTCCTTTGCTGAAGCCTATTATGCTTATGATTCAAATCGGCTGCTCATTCTGCTTAACTATCAGGGAAAAAACGTTTTGGTGTCCGTCACGGAGCAGGACGGCAAATCTGATGTTGGCCGCAAAGGCGCGATCTTGAATGACACGCAATGGGATTATTTCTATTCCGGTCTGGAGGGATTGAACAAGGGCATGATCGGGTGGATGGATACCTTCATGTATTCGTCCGGTTCGGTGCAGATTTTCGTGGAGCATGACGCGACCGCGCCACAAAGTTCCGTGTTCCTGTTCAAGTGGCTGAACGCGGGTTGGGCTGGAATGAACGTGGTCAAACGGAGCCATATCTATGACGGAAGTCTTCGGTATGCCCGGAGTTTCAAAAAGGTAGTCGAGTCCACGGATCTGACCCCTGAATCGGTGGTGCAGAACATGGCTGACGTGGTCTCCATGTCTGATATCGAAATGGATGTGCTGATCCGCCAGTATGCCAGGAATTTTGAAACCCGTTTCAAGAATGATCCCAAACTCAATTCTGGAGAATATGCAGAGATCATCGCGGACGGCGGCTATGCAAACGTTTTGGACAAAGAAGGTCGTCGGTCGGTTTTGGCCTTGGAAAAGCTCAAGAGTATGCTCGGCATGGAAACGCTGGTGACGCTTGGTGATGCACCCGCAGCCCCGAAAGTGGTTGCGACACCGGCTCCGGTTGTCGTCGAAACCCCTGTCAAGGAAATGCCGGAAGGGTAAACGCTGGCAGGAAACTCGTATCCACGCTATATTGACGGCGCGTTCCATTTGGTGACGCGCCGTTTTTTTGCCAAGGAGAATACCATGTTGGTCAGTGAAAGTGATGCCAAGTTCATGTTTTGTCCCCTGCTTAAAACACACGATGATAAAATGAAGATGTGTCAGGTTACCATGTGCATGATGTGGCGATGGGCTGATGAAACCCGGGGAAAAGGGTATTGCGGTTTGGCTGGAAGTCCTGTTTCAGCCAAGAAATAACTGGCTGTTTTTCTGGAAGAATAGCGGGAGACGGGTGTGTCAAAACCATTTGAATTTCAACTGGAAAAGGTTCTCGAATACCGGGAGCAGCTCGAAGAGCAGGCCAAGGGTGCTTTGGCATTGGCCAAGGCTGCGCGGGAGACGCAGGCGGCCAGGGTAACTGCGTTGGAAGAGCAACTGCGGAAACATCTGCTGACGGAAAACACGTCCCATTCTTCAGCCAATGATATGTGGTTGTGGCGGCAGTACAAGGACGCGTTGACTCAGGATCTTTCTGTTGAACGGGTGAACCTGAATACTTTGGAACTCAAATTGCAAAGATGTCGGACGGAGGCCGTGGAACGCTCCAAGGAAAAAAAACTTCTGGAGAAGCTCAAGGCAACACAAGCCAAGAAGCATCATGACGAAGAAAACGCCCGCCAAGAGAAGGAAAACGATGAAATGGCAACGCTTCGGTACAAATCTCAAAATTTCTAGAATTCTCGCCAGCCTCGTCTTTTTGGCGTTGCTCAAGCTCGCGGTATTCGGAATGCTCAGTGTCGATTCTCTGACACTCAAGGTCGTGGAATCGGTTTTGCCCGACAGTGTGGCCTCTGTGGCCAGTGCTGCGGAAACCGAAAAACCGTCTTCCACTCCCATTGCGGATACGGCTGATTCAGAGGCCAACCGGCGGATTCAGGCAGAGGCTGAAGCGGACAAGGCCGCCGCGTTGCGGACAGAAGACGATTTGCCCAAGGAGTGGAAAGCCCTCAAGCGCAAAGAGGAACAGCTCGCCATCAAGGAGCGCACGCTCAAGGAGATGGAGGCCAGTATCAAGGCCGAGGCCGCCAAGGTGGAGAAGCTTCACGCCGAATTGCGGCAGATGCTCGACGAGGCCAAGCGGGTCAAGGACAAGCGCGTCAAGCAGTTGGTGGATATGCTCTCCAACACCAAGGCCAAGAAGGCCGCCGAGATTTTGCAGAACATGGACGACGACTTGGCCGTGAAGGTGTTGTCCGGGATGCGGGGTCGTCAGGCCGGTCAGATCCTTTCGTTTGTAGAGGCGAACAAGGCGGCGCGGCTTTCGGAAGAGCTGACCAAATTGCAAATTCCCTTTGATGCCGACATGTGATTTTGAGAGGAAAATGATGGAAAGGGTGTGGTTTTGAGCCGCACCCTTTTTTTGTGGGGAAGCCTCTGGTGGCCTTTTGGGGGTGGTCTTTCCAGTTCGGGATGTTTCGGGTATACCCGGGCGCATGATTCGTATTCGATTGACCCTTGCCTATGACGGGACTGATTTTTGCGGGTGGCAGTTGCAACCCCGGGACAGGACCGTGCAGGGCGAGTTGGAAAAAGTACTTGCCACGATTTTGGGCACACCCATTCGGGTGCATGGTTCGGGCCGGACTGATTCCGGGGTTCATGCCCTGGGACAGGTCGCGCATTTTGACTGTGACGATGCCCGGGAGGATTTTCCGTGGCGGCGCAGCCTGAATGCCCTGTTGCCCAAGGATGTCCGGGTGGTTGCTGCGGCAAAGGCTCCCTTGACCTTTCACGCCCGGTATTCTGCCGGATCGAAGACGTATGAATACTCCCTCTGGCATGAACGCGAGTTCTGTCTGCCCCAGCGGCGTTTATTCGTGTGGGACTGTGGCCCGGTAGATTTTTCTGCCATGGATGCGGCGGCCCGGATATTGGTGGGCGAGCATGATTTCGCCGCGTTTCAGAATGTGGGAACTGACGTTTCGTCAACGGTTCGTTCCATCAGTGAGATTTCGCGACATCCCGGCCAGACGGTCCATGAGTCGATGTGGCGGTTCTCGGCCAACGGATTTTTGAAACAGATGGTCCGCAATCTGGTGGGGTGTCTGGTGGCGTGTGGTCGAGGTCGGATGTCTCCGGATGCCGTCTCAAAACTGCTGGATGGTCGTGATCGGACACAGGCTCCAGCCACGGTGCCGCCGCAGGGCTTGACCCTGATGCAGGTGGAGTATCCGCACTAATTATCTGGTCAGTATATCGCGGTCCTTTTCGCTGAAAAAGAAGGTACTCGCTTCCATGCGCTGCGTGATGGGCTTGACCTTTTTGCAGAATTTGATGGTGGTTCCCGGGTAGACCATTCGTTTGACCTGAATGTCGATGCCATCGAGTTCCCGTTGATGAGCAACCATGAGGTCTTGCATCCTGTTTTCCACCGATTGATGACATTTGGCCAGAGCGGCCCGATGTTTGAGCACTTTGGCGATGGCCTGTCGTTTGTCCTTGGGTGCGCGGGTGAGCAGTTCCTTGGGAGACGATGTGCCGATGGCCTCGTCGATTTTCGCGATGGCCTGCCGCACCTTGTTCCGTTTCAGGCGGAGGTCGTCATCTTCCTGTTGTTCAAGGTAGACCCCGATGACGGTAATCACGCCAAGCTCCGAGCTGGTCTCGTTGGCTTCGACGCCTTTGCGAGTCAGGATCGTTCCACCATTGATGACGCCTTTGCCCGAAGTGGCGAATAAACGACCATCCGCAGAGATCGTGGAGTTGAGGATTTCGTTGGCCACATGGATGTCGCCTCCGGCCCGGACATTCGCATTGGTCATGTAGTTGGCAATGATGTCCCCGTCACAGACCACTTCTCCCCCATCCGGCATGAGGATGCCCCCTTTGACCTCGATCAGGTCTCCGGCATAGACCGTGGCGCTTTCGATGGACCCTTCGACAATGACGTGCGCCGGGGCTGAGACGGAAAATCCGGCCTGGACGGACCCGAGAATCTTGATGGAGCCGTGCTCCACCTTGATGTTGCCGGAATTCAGGTCCACATTGCCCGGAATAACGAGACATTCGGTGACGGAAAGCGTGTTGCGTTCCATGACGACGATGCCTTTTGCCTTGGAGCGAAAGGTGATCTCGTCGTCATCGAGCATCACGTTTTCGCCAAGGTGGACATGCAGTTCTTTCCCTTCATGAGCCGGGATGGTCTTGCCATAGAGGTCAATGCCTCCTTCTCCCGTTGTGGGTGGGTGCAATTTGCCGATGGCCTGATTGGTTCGGACTGTCGGATAGGTTCCCCTGTTGCGAAAATCCAATCGTCCCGACGTGTCTTCGGTCCCAGTTGTCTCTCTGGTGGTAACGAGATATTCGAGCCAACCATCCCGACCCGGAACCGGGTGTGCGCCTTTGACGAGCGTCTGTTCGTGCAAGGGAAGGCCAAGTCTTTTGGCTTGGCTCAGCTTTTCGTCAAGTGCTGTGCGGTCAACGTCAATGACGACGCCGAGATCACGCATTTCCTTGTCAATGCGTTTCGGGGTGATGCGGTTGCCTTTGAAGTCCTGATGGTGAAGTGTTCCCGAAATTTCCACGGCGTCTTCTGAAATGCGTGGAATGGGGAAGACCGAAACAATGCCGTCCGAGACTGAGGCCATACCCCATACTTCGGAAATATATGACTGGCTAACGGCATCCCAGTGGACGTTGTCTCCGGCTTCGATGGAGATTTCTTCCGGTTTGAAAACGCCTTTGGGCGTCAATGTATGACCGTCGATGGTCTGACCGTTCGCGGCTTTTTGGGCCTTGCGGAATCGAATGAATCGATCGTTCGGGAAAACAGGAAATTTGAGATCGCCAAGGGCCATGAGTGTTGCGTCTCGGGGCTCTTGTGCTGGAATGCCTCGCACCAGAGTGATGCCCTTGAATTCTTTTTCTTGAGTGATGGCATCGATGATTCGTCTGGCAGCGACATCGTCAACGGGAAGCTGGACACCGGCTTCGGCAACCTGTTTTCGCAGCAGACTGACGCTGGGCTGCTCTCCTCCATCGGGAGGGAAATAGCGGTTCACTCCAAGTTTCATGCCGTCTTTGGACATGGCGAAACGAAATCGTGCGTCCAGGCCTTTTGTATGTGCTTTTTCGTCTGCCATTATTCCACCGTCAATGAGAAAATGGTTGAGGGTCAGGTCACAGGGCGTCTTTGCAAAAAAGGGAAATCCAGAGTCTAAAAAAGACCTATCACAGGATTCTCGAGTCTGGCAATTCCTCGAAGAAAGAAGTATTTATAGGAGTAGTTATGGTTTGCTTTAGCGGGAAAGTCGCCAGTACAATTCTTCAAGGAGTGCCACGAGATCGGCGTGGATTCCCCCTGGTTCCGGGGGGATGCCGAACAGAGCGCGACGTTGTTCGCGGAGTCCTTCGGTCGAGACGGCCAACGGGTCGGAATGGAAGACTGTCATGGCCAGCCGTTCGGCGAGGAGATAGCCGGTCAGGCCATTGACCAAAAGGTCCATCAGCTCTTTGAAACGGTTGCGATTCCGGTTCCAGAATTCGAGAGCATCATTATTGGGTTCGGTGGCCACGGATTCGCAGATGAGCGAGTATAACGAATTGATACCGGCGCCGGGAATGCCACGTCGCCAGCCAAGGAGCCACGGGTTGCGCCAGAAGAGCAGGAAGTGGTCCGTGCCAGTGGTGATGATCTGTTCCATGGCCTTTTGGGCTGAGAGAAGGATGGGGTCATCCCAATGGGTCGGGCGGGCCGAGATATCCCATGCCGGGACCGGGCCAGTGTCGAACGTGGTACCCAGGGCCTTGCCCAAAATGTGTTGGAGCCAGTGGTTCGCATGTGGTGAGGCTGGAGTTTCAAGGTGTGCATAACTCAGAATCACTGTTCCCTGACCAAAGTCGTTGGCCGTGACACAGGGCAGACCATCCATGAAATCCGGGCTGAGATGGATTCCGTACAGATTTTCCCAATCCGCCATGGTCCCCTTGGGCAGGGTGGACAGATTGATGTCTGCGACCCAGAAATCCGGGCCGGGTTTTCCGTATCGGGCCAACACGGTCACGGAGTCGTCCTTCGGAGCGAATCGGCCTGGCCACCAGACCGGGAGCAGGGCATCTTTCATGTCGTCGGGGATCAGGGAATTCCCTTGCGTCAGGGTCACGTTGACATGGCCGGATAAGAAGTGGTGGAGTCGATTTTTGTAGCCCCGGCGAGTCCAGGGTGAGAGTCCCAGTCCATACGGGCCGGTCAGGGCCAGACCCGTGCCGCCGCAGAATCCGAGATAGGTGCCGCCATCGTGAACGAATTGACAGATGGCGTCCATTCCCCGTGCGGTCAACCGATCCGCCTTGCCTTTGGCCCGTCCTCCGGGAACGATAAGGAGCTTTGGCGTGTCTCCGAGCTTGCCAGAGAGCGCGCCATCAGCTATTTCTTGGCCGCGTACAAGACGATGGGGAATACCCCACGCGGACAGTGCCCGTGTGATCAAAAGTCCCCAAAAATGGGATTCGTCCCAATATATATGTATGCTTGACATATGCGGCCCCCTCGACAAGGGTAAGTGCGCACGCTACCAAGGCCTGCCCCGGGAGGCAAGCTTAACCAAACGATATTTCAGGCCGTCAGTTTCGCAGACTGGCGTTTTTGCTCTCATAAAGGAAGGATTTCATGGCACGTAAAGAGTTGGCCAAAGCCTACGAACCGTGGGATGTCGAGGAAAAGTGGGAAAACCACTGGGAAGAAAACAAGACTTTTACCCCTGATCCCGAGGCGGAAGGCGATCCGTATTCCATCGTCATTCCTCCGCCGAACGTCACTGGCGTTCTGCATATGGGCCACGCGCTCAACCTGACCATCATGGACATCTTGTGTCGTTTCAACCGGCAGCAGGGCAAGAATGTCCTGTGGGTGCCCGGGATGGATCACGCGGGTATCGCCACGCAGAACGTGGTCGAGCGGCAGCTCAAGGAAGAGGGTTTGACCCGGTACGACCTTGGCCGCGAAAAATTTATCGAACGTGTATGGGACTGGAAAAAGGAGAAGGGTGACCATATCCTGAGCCAGATCCGTCGCATGGGCGCATCCGTTGACTGGAGCCGGGAATGTTTCACTTTTGACGAACAGCGCGCCAAGGCCGTTCGCAAGGTTTTTGTCGAGCTGTATGAAAAAGGTCTCATCTACAAGGGCGACTACATCATCAACTGGTGCAATCGGTGCCACACCGCCCTGGCTGACGATGAGGTCGAGCACGAGCCGAAACCCGGCAAGCTCCATCATATTGAATACAAACTTGGTGACGGGTCCGGTACCCTGACTATCGCCACCACGCGTCCCGAGACCATGCTGGCCGATACAGCCATTGCCGTGAACCCCGAGGACGATCGTTTCAACCATTTGATTGGCAAGACCGCGATCCTGCCCATCATTGGCCGCGAGTTGCCGATCATCGGTGACAAATACGTTGATATCGAATTCGGAACCGGTTGCCTCAAGGTGACCCCCGCACACGATATGAACGACTGGGAATTGGGCCGCAAGCACAATCTCGAAGTGATTTCCATTCTGGATGAAGATGGTGTCGTCAACGAGAATGCCCCGGAACGATATCAGGGACTCGACACCGTGGCCGCGCGCAAGCTCATCCTCGAAGAACTCGACGAACTCGGACAGCTCAAATCCATCGAGGACCACGATCACAAGGTCGGCGTGTGTTATCGCTGCAAATCCGTGATCGAGCCGCATGTTTCCACCCAGTGGTTCGTGTCCATGAAGCCGCTGGCTGAAAAGGCCCGTGCCGCCATCCCGTCCAAAACCCAGATTTTCCCGGAACATTGGACCAAGACGTATTACAACTGGTTGGACGAAATTCGTGACTGGTGTATTTCTCGTCAGATTTGGTGGGGGCATCGTATCCCGGCCTGGACCTGTGAGGAGTGCGGTGAATTGACCGTGGCCGTGGATGATCCGACCTGTTGCTGCAAGTGTGGGTCAAAGAAGATCGTTCGAGACGAAGATGTGCTCGACACCTGGTTCTCGTCCGCCCTGTGGCCATTTTCCACCATGGGCTGGCCCGATGAGACCAAGGAATTGGCGAAATATTACCCGACGTCCTGCCTGGTCACCGGCTTTGATATCCTGTTTTTCTGGGTGGCCCGCATGATGATGATGGGGCTTGAATTCATGGATGAGATTCCGTTCCACCATGTGTATATTCACGCGTTGGTCCGGGATGAAAAGGGCAAGAAGATGAGCAAGTCCACGGGCAATGTCATTGACCCTCTGGACATGATCAAGAAATATGGTGCTGATGCCCTGCGTTTTACTCTGACGAGCTTCGCTGCCATGGGCCGCGACATCAAGCTCTCGGAACAGCGAATTGAAGGCTACAAGCACTTCATGAATAAAATTTGGAATGCGACCCGGTTCGCCATGATGAATCTGCCGGAAGAAATTCCGGCGGTTACGTTGTCTGAAGCGGATGGGCTGGCCAACAAGTGGATTCTGCACCGCCTCGAAGAGGTCAAGCTGGCGATCACCAAGGCCACTGAGGAATACAAGTTCAACGAGATCGCCCAGATTCTCTACAAGTTTATCTGGAGTGAGTTCTGCGACTGGTATCTGGAGATGGTCAAGCCTGCGCTGTACGGTGAAGACGAACAGGCCAAGGCCGCGACACAAGTGGTGTTGTGGACGGTGCTGTCCGAAATCATGGTTCTGTTGCACCCGGTGACGCCGTTCATCACGCAGGAAATCTGGTCCGTGCTGCCCCGTCCGGCTGGCGATGACCGGTCCGATGATATCGCGACCCTGCCGTTCCCCGAGACTCGGGATGCGTGTCTGGATGCGGCCAGTGTCAAGGACATGGAATTGTTCATGGGCGTGGTGTCCGGTGTGCGGAATATCCGGACCGAACTGTTGATCGAACCGGCCAGAAAGCTGGATTTGCTCATCAAGACCGTGTCCGATGCCGACAAGGCCGTGCTCGAAGCTAATATTACCTTGATTCAGTCCTTGGCCCGGGTAGACACCGTGACCATTGGTCCTGATGTGGTCGCTCCCAAGGCATCCGGCGCAGCCGTGGTGCAGGGCAACGAAGTGTCGGTCCCGCTGGAAGGCGTGGTGGACTTCGAGTCTGAACTGGCCCGTCTGGACAAGAATATGGTCAAACTTGAAAAGACCATGAAGGGTGTATCCGGCAAATTGGCCAACCCCGGCTTCGTGAACAACGCTCCCGAAGCGGTTGTCGAAGGCGAGAAGAGAAAATTGGCTGAAATGGACGAAGAAAAAACCAAACTGTCCGAACTCAAGGCCCGCCTTGAAAGCGTGATGGGATAAATTGTCTTCATTCCGGGAGCGGTTTCGATCATGAAGCCGCCCTCGGTTCTTTCACCTGAACTTGTACCGCGTCGTCAAGAGTTCGGGAATGCAAATGATATTTATTGGCGACGCGCGGCACAGTCCTTTTGCTTGTGCCAGAAACATCAGCACCCCGTTTTCCCCCTCACTCGCGAAGCGGCCCACGCGTTTCGGAAAGGAGAAAGGGATGGGGGTGCGGAGGCAAACATCATGGCAAACGTATTTCTTGTTGGAGCCGGCCCGGGTGATCCGGGAATGCTCACATTGCGTGCAAAGGAAATCATCGAGACCTGCGACATCATGATTTACGACTATCTGGCCAACGCCGACTTTTTGAAGTGGTGCAAGCCGGAGTGTGAAATTTTGTATGTGGGCAAAAAGGGTGGAGATCACACCCTGCCGCAGGATAAAATCAACGATCTGATCGTGGAAAAAGCTCGGTCCGGCAAGGTTATTTGCCGACTCAAGGGCGGCGATCCCTATGTCTTTGGTCGTGGCGGCGAAGAAGGCGAGGAATTGGTCGAGGCCGGTATTGATTTCGAAGTCGTTCCAGGTATCACCGCAGGTGTGGCCGCCGCAGCCTATGCCGGTATTCCGGTCACCCATCGCGATCACACGACCTCTGTCTGTTTTATTACCGGACATGAGGACCCGACCAAGAGCCAATCCGGTAACAATTGGGCCGTGTACGGGCAATCCACATCCACACTGGTTTTTTATATGGGTGTGGGCAACCTGCCCATGATTGCCAAGAATCTCATGGACAATGGTCGTGCCGTTGATACGCCAGTCGCTTTGGTGCGCTGGGGGACCCGGTGCAACCAGACGTCCTTTGTTTCCACTTTGGAAAATGTGGCTGAAGAGGCCAAAAAACGCGATTGGAAGGCCCCGTCCATCATTATTGTCGGTGGGGTGTGTTCCCTGCATGACAAGCTGGCGTGGTTCGAGAAGAAACCCATGCTCGGCCAGGGCGTGGTTGTGACCCGCGCTCGTGAACAGGCGTCCGGGCTGGTCGATGTCTTGCGCGGCCACGGTGCCTGTGTCCACGAGTTCCCGACCATTTCCGTGGAACCACTCGCTGACTATATGGCTGTCGAGACCGCGATCTTGCAGTTGGCCAGATATCAATGGACGATTTTCACCTCGGTGAATGGCGTGAAATTCTTTTGGAAACAACTCAAGGAAATCGGTTTGGATTCCCGTATCTTCTGCGGAATGCAGGTGGCGGCGATCGGACCGGCCACGGCGGACGCATTGCGCTCCCGTGGGATCGAGCCGGATTTTGTACCGGAAAAATATGTGGCTGAACATGTGGTCAAGGGGCTGCTCGAACTGGATATTCAGGGAGCGGATGTCCTCATTCCCCGCGCCAAGGTCGCCCGTGAAGTCCTGCCCGAAGCATTGAAAAAGGCCGGATGCAACGTCACGGTGCTGCCAGTGTACGAAACCAAACTCGTCCAGGCTTCCGGGGATGACATGGAAGCATCGCTGACCAATGGTGAAATTCAGTATGTGACGTTCACCTCGTCCAGCACGGTAGAGAACTTTTTTGCATTGGTCTCACCCGATGTTTTCAAGAAGTACCCTGAAGTGAAGATCGCCTCCATTGGACCGATTACTTCTGACACCGTCAGGAAATTCGGCTTTACGCCAAGTCTGGAACCGGAGGATTACACGATTCCCGGTCTGGTGGCGGAATTAGTCAAGGATACGGAATAACGATTTTGAAAAGGCTTTTGACAAGGGCTTTGACCATGTGGTTGAAGCCCTTTTTTTGTTGGATGGCGTGTTATCGATAGCGTGCTATAATGCGATCGAGTTCGCCTGAGATCGTGAGGTGGTCGAGGGCCTTTTGGAGTTTGTTGACCGTGGCCGGGTCCATGGATGGATTCACTCCGAAGGAGAAAGCATTGTCCATGAGTGGGTAGACGCTTTCAAACAGGTCTGGGTCCGCCCCCAGCTTTTTGATATGATGTGAAAAAGCGAGTTCCGGTATGGCGATCAGATCAATGCGACCAGAGAGCAGTTTCTGGACGTTCAGTTGAATGTCATGCAAACGCTGGATATTTTGGTTTGGCACGCCGTGCGCGGTCAGCGCGTGATCGGACGCACTTTTTCGCACCGTTCCGATGGAATAGTGCCGAGTGTCGGCTACCAGGTCTCGAATGACGATTTTCTTGTTTTTAGGGGCAATGAGGCTGCTTTTGATGTGGACAATCGGTCCGATCCATTGGAAGTGCTTTTCTCGTTCAGGAGTTCTTGCCATGCAAAAGAGGATGGCATTGGGTTCGTCCTGGAGTTTTTGATACGCTCTGGCCCACGGCAGGATCTGGATGTCGTCGCGGGTGAGTGGCACCTGAGCAATCTCGGTCATTCTGAACAGGATATCTGTTGCCAGACCGGATATCCCTTCTGCTGATGTATAGTTGAAGGGAGGATTCTCTTCCGTCAGAAAAAGTATCTTCTGGGCTTTGGCCGAAGCGGTCCCTAGAATGACGGTGTATAAAAAGGCGAATGCCCACAGTGCTTTTTTCATAGTAGAGACAGACAATACGATGTTAGATGTGCCCTCACCCCTGTTGTGACAAAACCTCAGTAGGGAAGCAATGTTTTTACAGATATTTGCACGCGATGTTGTACTGTGGCTGCTTGTGGAAAATCCGCGCTTGAAAAAATGGGCGGATTGGGCCAAGTTCGGGCCTGGAGAAAAACACCTTCTGGACATATTTCAAGGGAGTATTCATGCCATTGCCCATAGCCGTTCTCGTGTCTGGGAGCGGGTCGAATCTGCAATCCATCATCGATCGGGTCGAAGCCGGAGTACTGGATGTCGAAATCAAGCTGGTCATATCCAACAAGGCCGATGCCTACGGGCTTGAACGAGCCAGACTCCACGGCATTCCCACACGGGTTCTGCTGCATACCGACCATGCCTCCAGAGAAGCCTTTGATGCCGAAATGGTCCGGGCGATCACGGAGAGTGGTGTCGGTCCTGAGGGTGTGGTCGTCATGGCTGGATTCATGCGTATCGTGACCCATGTTTTTCTCGGTGCATTTGAAAATCGGGTCATCAACATTCATCCGGCGTTGTTGCCGTCGTTCCCCGGTGTGCATGGGCAGGACGACGCCGCAAAGTATGGCGTCACGATTGCCGGGTGTACGGTTCATTTTGTCGATGAGGAAATGGACCATGGGCCGGTTATCATTCAGGCCGCTGTTCCCTGCCTGGCAGGCGAAGGTGGCGATGGCCTCGGATCGCGTATTTTGGAAATGGAACATCGGGTCTTTCCACAGGCCTTGCAATGGCTCGCAGAAGGACGACTCGAAATCGAGGATCGGTCCGTGCGGCTGAAACCGGCAGAAAAAAAACAGGCCATCCAACCTGTCGCGGGTGTCGATAAAGAGACTCGTGCATTGATTTGGCCACCATTGGAAGCGGGGTTTTAAACGGGTATGTCACTGCATTCTATTGAAGATGTTCGATTTGTAGCTATTGATTTTGAAACGGCTGATCCCAAACGGGATTCCGCCTGTGCCGTTGGCATTGTCGTGGTGGACAAGGGTGAAATCGTCACCCGGGATTACCGGCTTATTCGGCCTCCCCGGAAGAAGTTCAACCCATTTTGCGTTCGGGTCCATGGCCTGCATTGGGAAGATGTGTGTGATGAACCGAGTTTCGGCGACCTATGGCCGGAGCTGGAACCGCTTTTCACGGATGCTGATTTCATTGTGGCGCACAATGCGCCTTTTGATAAGTCAGTCTTGCACACCTGCTGCAAGGAATCCGGGTGGAACGCTCCGCCGCAACCGTTTTTGTGTACGGTCCAGTTATCTCGGACCACGTGGGAACTGGCGTCCAATAAACTGCCCAGCGTGTGCGATCATCTCGGGATTGCGTTGAATCACCATAATGCGGCGTCCGATGCAGAAGCGTGTGCGCTTATTGCGGTCAATGGTCTGCGGGAGAACCCGCATTTCATGGACCGGATTTTTTAGATAGCATGAGAAGGGGCACTCTTTGTCCGGGGATTTGTCCTGTGGATGTGGGTGTTTTGTGCCGTTTTCTTGGCTTTCGCGACACCACCGTGTAGCGTGGTGTCATCGTCATGAATTTTCAAACAGCGTGGTATAAAATTATATGGGTCTGACAAATGTGTATTTCATTGGAGCAGGACCGGGTGATCCTGAATTGCTGACTGTCAAGGGGCAGCGGTTGATCAAGGAGGCTGATCTGGTCTTGTATGCCGGGTCATTGGTGCCTCTGGAGGTCATTTCCGGAACCAAGCCCGGCGCACGGGTGGCGGACTCTGCGCCGTTGAATTTGGAAGAAACCCATGCCCTGATGATGGAGACTGTTCAGGCCGGTGGCACGGTGGCGCGAGTACACACGGGAGATCCGTCCCTGTACGGGGCCATCCGTGAACAGATGGCCCTGCTTGATCGGGATGGGGTGTCGTATGCGGTCATTCCCGGTGTCACGGCTGGATTTGCGGCTGCGGCTGCGGCCACCCGGTCATACACCGTTCCGGAAGTGACTCAGACCCTGATTTTTACTCGATTGGCCGGGAAAACACCGGTCCCTGAAGCCGAGGCCTTGCGCCGATTGGCGTCTCATGGTTCGGCCATGTGCATTTATTTATCCGCAGGCAATCCCGAAGGTATTCAGACGGAACTGCTGGCAGGAGGCCTGGCCGAATCCACGCTGGTGGTCATGGCATATCGAGTGGGATGGCCGGAACAACGAGTGGTCGAGGCCCAGCTCGGCAATCTGGCTCAGACCGCGCGGGAGAACGATTTTGTGCGTCAGACCGTGTTCCTGATCTTGCCGGGACAGGGTGTTGACGATGCGGGCACGGCCCAGTCCTTGCTGTATGATGAGAATTTCACGCATATGTTCCGAAAATAGCAATGGTTCGGCGCGGTCGTCTCTTTTCGCCGAAATGCGAGAGAGCGTGACAATGCGTCATGACGTTCGCCTGGATTGTCTTAACCCAAGGAGAAATGTGGTGGAAACGCTCCGTGTGCAGACCCGTTCCCGGGAAGCAATGGTGGATATCACGCAGGCCGTGCAACAGCGGATTCGGGAAAAGGGATGGTCGGATGGCGTGCTGATGGTGTATTGTCCGCACACCACGGGAGCCATCACCATCAACGAGGGGGCCGATCCCGATGTGGTGCGGGATATCCTCGTGAATTTGCGGGCACTTGTTCCGTTACATGGTGACTATCTGCACGCCGAGGGCAATTCCGATGCGCATATCAAATCCAGTCTGTTTGGGTGCGATCAGCATGTGATCGTTGCGGACGGAGTCCTTCAGCTCGGGACATGGCAGAAGCTGTACTTCTGTGAATTTGATGGGCCAAGAACGCGTACCGTGTGGATGCAGTGGATGGCTTCGACCTGCGAACAGTAACACGATGGAGCGCGTTTTCGTGTTGTGACGGAGCGTGTTCATCATTCAGGGAATGGTGTGATGAAAAATAGTCACCGGTTCTTTAGTAATACCGATTGTCAGTATTTCCCGTGTCACAAGACCAGTCGGCCGGAACGGTTCAACTGTCTGTTCTGTTATTGTCCGTTGTATTTCTTTGAGGAATGCGGCGGCAACTACCGACTTTTGAAATCCGGGGTCAAGGACTGCACCGCCTGTCTCATCCCACATACATATGAAGGGTATGACCACATTCTGGCCAAGTTGCGGGAACGGTTCGCCGTGATCCGTGGTGAGACTTCTTCGGAGGAGTGAGCGGGGCTATTTGGTATGTCTGTTCACTGAGAATGGTGAATGGGTCATGTACAGATTCAGCTCCCTTTCGAGGCGATTCCTTTCCCAGGTAGCCGCCCGGGCTTGCGCTTCAAGGTCATGCTTGGGATTTTGAAATCGGGAAATGGCTACAAAGCAGTGCTTGATCCTTTGCAGGTCTTCGTGCCGACGTTTTCTCCAGAAATAATACGCCAGTATTTTGGCCGCACTTTTGATGTCTTCCTTGGAATACGGGAGCATTGATTCATCCAGTGGGTGGTCGCTTTCGTCTTCAACGAGTGGAAGCACCGCCATCAGGACATCTTTGGACCGGTGTAAGGATTCCCGGCTGATCCGATAGATTTTCACCTTTCGTTTGCGAAGGACATACCATTTGAGCAGATAGAGCAGAAAGGTCGTGACAAGGATGCCGACCCAGACCTGGGTGTCGATCATGTGGATTCTCCGATGGCGTGCGTGGCTGGCGGTGGTGTCATGGCGTGTGGGAACAGTGAAGTGACCGACGGCATTATTGCGGCATCATGCTTTCGAGAAGCGTGTCGCGGTATTTCGAAGGATCGGCACATTCCTTGATTTCGACGGGAGGCGTTTTACCCGAAGACTGGTTTGCCAGGTCGAGATCCCATGGCGTGACGGGCCGCATGGTGTGGTCCATGATGATTTTGATTTTTGGACACAGTGGGCGATCGGCGTTGGACTCGAAAACCAGCGCAAAATCGCCGGTGTTCAATTTGACGAGACTGCCTGCTGGAAAGATCCCAAGGCACTTGATGAACAACTGGACCTCCACGGAGTCGAAGTCCTGATCTCGCATTCCGTACATGATGCCCAGGGCCTTGTTGGGCAGGACCCCTTTTTTGTAACACCGATCACTGGTGAGCGCGTCGTAGATGTCTGCCATGCACAGGATGCGGGCAAAGGCCGGAATATCTTGACGAGTCAGTCCGTTGGGATAGCCGGACCCGTTGCATTTTTCGTGGTGCGCTCGGACCGCTTCAAGCACCTTGTGTGGAATGGCGGTATTTCGGCTCAGAATGGCGTATCCGTACTCGGGATGCCGTTGCATTTCCGCACACTCGAATCGGGAGAGCCTGCCGTTTTTGTGGACGATTCCGGTTGGAACTGATGTCTTTCCAAGATCATGCATCATACCGGCCAGGCCCAGCATGACGAGATCGTCGCGGGACATGCCGATGAATTCACCGAAGACAACGGCAATGGCAGCCACATTGATGGAATGGGTGTACGTGTACTCGTCAAAAGCCGCGAGTCGTGAAAGACAGATCAAAGTGTCCGGGTTACTGATCGCCGAATCCACAATGGCATTGGCCGTTTCCAGTGCCGTTTCATAGTCGATTCCTCGACCCATTTTCACGTCGTTGATGATTTTCATGGCATAGGCCATGGCACTTTCATAGGTAACTCGTGTTGTCTTGATGGCCTCGGAAAAGGGGGCGCGTTGCACGGAATCGGCCGAGGCTGTGTGATGCAACAAGGTATTGAGCGTGGTGCTGTCGGCGAGAGCTTCAACATCTTCCGTTCTGACAACAACTTGCTGGAAACCCGATTTCTTGATTCGGGTGATCGCGTCTTCGGATTCAATGACACCGGGAACCGCATAGAGATATGGTTGATGTTTCCACGGGCTGGAAGACAGTGCAACCACTTCCATGCCGACGGTGAGTTCGTTAATGGCTATTTTTTTTATCATGGGTTTAACGGGTATGCCTTTGGACTCGGGCCAGGTATGCGTTGATGTGTTCCTTTTCTTCTTTTTGAATATCCAGAAACATGGTTCCCATGGTGATGATGCCGTGGTCCTTGTGGACGTTTCGTATAAGGATTGGCAGCTTGAGAATGCCATTTGAACCGAGATTCATTATCACGAACAAGGTGTCATCGACCCGTGCTTTGGACAATTGGTCTCGCGAACCGGCCCGAGCGGAAATTTTGCAGCCGGTTTCACTCACGTTGACGATGAAACAGTCATATGTCGCGTTGGATGTATGGAGTGTCCCGTCAATGTTGCAATGCGTGCGCTCCTTGCGCCGTAATTCGATTTTTTCAATCACACTGGGATAATCGAAGAAAAGGAGAGAAGTCGGAGAAACAATGGCGTTGTGCACCGTGGTCTTGAACCCATACACCGTGCCTTTGTGGATGTATTTCAAAATGATTTCACCGCCGAGCGCGAGTTCATGCCGGATGCGTGACGGCAGACGCACATTGGCAATGACATAGTCGTATGGTTCGTAGCCCACGATTTTTCCGCGATAGGACTGTTTGGTCCCAGGAATTCGGATGATGACTTTTTTCCCTAATGAAATCTGCATTTTGACGCCGGGAATGAGTGCGACTTTGGTGTCGTTCAGGGTACAGATTTCCGGTTTGGTTGTATGCGGCTTCGGAGGCATTGTGTGATGGGACGTGATGTTAGGGAATCTCGAATGCGTTTTGTCCATTTTTAGAACAGTCGAGTCCGTTCGGACACGCGAATATAGCCTATACTTTCGAGTGTTGTCGATAGGAGAAAGTCCCGTTTGTACATTACGGGTTGTATTGAAGGGCTGATGCTGTGCGTGTGTGGACTAGAAAATAACTGCTTCAAACCAGAAAATATCAGTATTTTCATACATCCAGGCATTCTTGGGTAATCCGGCCTTGATGCAGGTCTGCGTCAGGAATGTTTCCCGATCCCACGCCCATTCCACCGGGACCTGTGGCAAGAGCAGACCGGAATACCGCCCTTGGGAGACGATCAGGCCATGGCGACCTATTTCCACCTGTTCGGGGTCCAGGCATTTTTCAATGGGACCCAGAATGGATATTTCGATGTCGAGTGCATCGAATTCATGGTCGGTAACCGGGGGAAATCGGGGATCTTCAAAGGCTGCGCTGTGTGCCATGGCCCAGACGGTACGGTACAGTTCGCCCTGGCCCCGAACATTCCCAATGCATCCTCGCAGGGTGCCGCCGAGCTTGAGAGTGACAAATGCCCCCAGTTCATCCCGAAGCGTTTGTGTCGGCGGCTCCGGGGGAGTGGATGGAGCATCGGCTGTGCCAAGTCCGAATTTGATGGACTGTTTGACCAGTTCTTTGAGGTAGGTCTTTTCTTCATCTGTCAGGGTAAAACGAAAATGGGTCATGATATGCCTCTCATTGGGGTTTGACGGCAGGGACAAAACACATTCCGATCAGGCCAAGGACGAACAGGACGATGATGGAAGCCATGCCCACCCGTTGGTTTCCTGAAACAAGGGTGAGCCAACCGACCAGAAAGGGACCGACAAAGGATGTGAGTTTGCCGGACAGGGCGAGAAGCCCGAACATTTCAGTTCGATGTTCGGGTGGGGCCGCGTGAGATAGGTAGGAGCGGCTCGAAGCCTGGACCGGGCCGACGAAAAAACCGAGGCTCAGGCCGAATATCCAGAACAGGGTCACGTCCGTGACGAGCAGGATGGCTGTTCCCGGAACGATCAGTCCGATCAGGGCATAGAGGATCGTCTTTCGCGGTCCCAGCCAGTCGTCGAGCCAGGCGAATGAGGCCGCGCCCAGTCCGGCCGTGATGTTGAGCCCGATGCCGAAGATGATGACCTGTGAGGGGGCCAGACCAAAGGTGGCCGCCGCATAAATACCGCCAAAAGCGAACATGGTGGTCAGTCCGTCATTGTACAGCATCCGGGCCAGCAGAAAAATGGCGATTCCCTTGGAGTCTCGCATGGATCTGAGGGATTGACGGAGTTGGATACATGCTTCGGCCACTGCCTGTTTGAAGGGAATGGCTGCGGTCGGGGTGTCCGGGGTATACCAGAACAGCGGTAGGCAGAAAATCAGATACCAGAGCGCGGTCAGCGGCATGACCATTCGGATATGCAGGGCTGCTTCCCGGGAGATGCCGAACCACCCCGGGGGTTGGACAAATCCATAGAGAGCGATCACCAACAACACGAGTCCGCCTGCATATCCCAATGCCCAGCCCCAGCCTGACCATCGGCCAATGGTTTGCGGGGATGCCAGATCAGGGAGCATGGCGTTGTAGAAGATTAGGGCGTATTCACTGCCGAGCGTGCCGATTCCGGCCAGCAGCAATGCGAGCCAGACACACGATGTGTCCGGTTGGACCAGCCAGAGAAGGGCCGTGGCCACAATACAGAGTCCGGTGAACAGGCCGAGCCATGGCTTGCGGCTGCCCGATCGATCGGCAATGGCTCCGAGAATCGGGCCGCCAAGACCTATCAGCAGGCCGGAAACCCCCATCATGGTGCCCCATTGGGCCGTGCCGATGGTTTCGTTTTCGGCGACGGCCTTGGTAAAGTAGGCAGCGAATACAAAGGTCTGTACCAGTGCCGCAAATCCCGAATTGGCCCAATCGTAGAGCGCCCATGCGCGGATGGCCCGAAGTGGTGAAGAGGGACGTGCGGCAGACATGGTGACGGTATCCTCGGGTTAAATGACTGCTGACACTGTTTCGGTCACATTGTCTCAGGGTTTTTCTGCCCAGAGGACGAAGACTGGATTTTGCGCCTTGAATCGAAGGTCCCCAGCAAGGGAATCCGTGGCCGAAGCCTGGAGTTGCGTGACGCCAAAATGCCAGCCGAGTTTTTTGAAGGTGTCTTTGGCTTCATGCAGGGAATCCAGCAGAATGCAATGAATCACAATACGGCCCTGCGGTTTGAGCCGGTCACAGGCAATGGAGAGCAGGGATGATTTCTGATTGGCCGGCCCCCCCAGTCCCCCACCGATGAAGATGCGATCTGGTGCAGGAAGTCCATCAAGAGCCTTTGGAAGTTCTCCGAGAACCGTATTGACGAGCCATGCGCCAGTGCGTCGAATGTTTTCGCGGATCATGGCCGCTCGGGTCTTGTGTCGCTCCACGGCAAAGACGTGTCCGCGATGGGCGAGGTATGAAGCCTCAATGGACACGGACCCGCAGCCCGCGCCGAGGTCCCAGACTGTGGAGTCCGGTTTGACATTGAGGTGGGCCAATCCCGTGGCTCGAACAGGCAGCTTGGTGATGAGATTCTTCTGGTGCAGATAGAAATGATCGGGAATACCGAGATTTAAATCGATCTCAGGTGGATATAACCGTTCCAGTATGACCAGATTGAGGGGAGAGAACTCCATGCCCCAGGTGTCGGGCAGAGCCAGAGGACGAATACGTTCCTCCGGGGTGCCAAGGTCCTCAAGGACGGTCATGGCAAAGCAGTCGGCACCCCGTTCAAGCAGGGCACGAGCCACTTCGGCCGGGGTGTTTTCAGCATCGGTGAAGACGGCGATCTGATCGGCTCGGACCAATGCCGCATAGAGTGGCGCGTAGTCCGAACGTCCATGCAGAGACACGAAATTCATGTCCTGCCACGGGAGTTTCAGCCTTGATGCAGCCACTTGGACGGTTGATATATTGGGTTCGACCGAGATGTTTTCACGACCGAATTCTTCGGAGAGTCGTTTGCCGATGCCGAAAAAAAGCGGGTCCCCGTCAGCGAGGACGACCACGGATTTTCCAGCTTGGGCAGTTGTACGTATGGTTTTGATGATTGGCGCCAGTGCCCCGGCAATGGGGAGTGTGGTGCATGAAGTTGACGAAATTTCGTCATGGCAGGCGGCGAGTAAACGGGTACCACCCACGACCAGATTGGCTGTGGCAAGGGTCGTGCGTGCGGCGTGCGATAGGGCAAGCGAACCGGGGGCAAGACCGATGATGTGAAGAGGTTCCATGATCGACATGCCGTCAATGTAAACGAATCCGGACAAAGGGGAAAGGAGAATAGCATGGTATCGAAAACGTTTGCGGTTGGTTTCCACTTTTTTTCGACTGTGCTATGCTCGCGGGAATTGATGTGCGGAGCATGGTGTTTCCGCTTCAGAAGGAGGACGGATGAAATTTTTTTTGGATACAGCGAATTTGGATCAGATACATGAAGTGAATGAACTCGGTCTGCTTGATGGGGTGACCACCAACCCGACATTGATGTCTCGGGAGGGCGGAGATTGGCGAGCGCAGGCGTCGTTGATTTGTGAAGCCGTGGACGGTCCGGTGTCGTTGGAGGTGATCGCCACCACCCACGAGGCCATGATCGAGGAGGCCATGGACCTCGTGACATTCGGGCCGAACGTCGTGGTCAAGATTCCCATGATTCCCGAAGGACTCAAGGCGTTGAAGGTGCTGCATGAACGGGAAATAAAGACCAATGTCACGTTGGTTTTTTCACCGTCACAGGCTTTGCTGGCTGCCAAGCTCGGGGCAACCTATGTGTCTCCTTTTGTGGGCCGGATTGACGGGCTGGGTCAGAGCGGCATGGAGTGCGTGGATCAGATGCGGACCATCTTTGATAATTACGGTTTCACCACCAAAATTCTGGTCGCTTCGGTGCGGCATCCCATGCATGTCATCGAATCCGGGCTGATCGGTGCGGATGTCGTCACCCTGCCCTATGCCACGATCATGCAGCTTATGCACCATCCATTGACAGACAAGGGGCTGGCTGCATTTTTGGCTGATTGGGACGCCTTTCAAAAAAATCAATAGGTGTGAATAACAGAGGTCTCATTGTCTTATGATGAGGCCTCTGTTTCAGATTATGGCGCGTCTGGTGCGGTGATACCCCTGCGTTCAACCGTTTTCAGCAAGGTGCGGATGTCGATCGGGGTCGGGATGTATCCCCGTTGAAAGGGGTGAGCGTGAAGTCTGCCTCGGAGGAGTCCTTCAGCCCATTCCTGCACCGTTGGGTGAAAAAAGGGTGGGTTGTTCTTGACGATGGTGGCCTTGGCATGTCCATCGTGGTCCCGTGCGGTGTGGGAAAAGTTTGCTGAGTGCATCTCATAGATGAAAAGCGGGGTGGGGAGGTGGAGAAAACGCGCCTTTTTCATCACGCATTGTATCCAGTAATCCCAATCTTCATATTCTGTGGTGGTGCGATACCGGATACCGGCATCCCAGATCCATCGACGATACATGGCGGTGTTCGGCAGGATATTTTGTGTCCGGAGCAGTCCCTGATTGAATTTCGGTAATGCTACTTTCCGAGCGGAGTGAAGGCCTTTTTCGAGATAATCCGTGTAGACGATATCGGTGTCCGGCGTTGTGTCGAGCGTGTTGACACACCGGGCGAGGAAGTCGGGCAACAGGGAGTCATCCGCGTCCATGCAGAGCAGATAGTGACCAGTGGCCGTGGCCAGCCCCGCATTGCGGACCGGGCCGGGAGAGCCGGTGTGGTCCAGTTGAAGGATTTCGAAACGGGCGCAGGGCAATCGGGTCGCCCATTGCGTTGCATTTGCCACGGATTCGTCGGTGCTGCCGTCGTCCACGAAAAGGATTTCCACTGTTTCAAGCGGTAGGGTTTGCGCGGCAATGGACCCGAAAAGGCGGTCCGAGAAATGACCGTAATTGTAGTTGGGAATGATGATCGAGACCTGTGGCATGGACGTTCCCTATGCTGAAGGCGTTTCTTTTGAATATTTGGCTGTGTCGGTCGCAGGCTGTGACGTTCCCAGTGTGCGTCCGTCAAAGTCGAAGACCATGTACGAAACCGTGCAGCGACCGTCGGCAAAGGCCGTGGCTGAAGCCGAGGCCTTGCGGATCAGCAGATCGATGAGCGCGGGCCGGGCCGGATCGTTCTCTAGCATGGCGAGCACCTGAACCGCAGTATTCGCACCCCGGATGACCGGGATATGGTGCGCGGCCACGTCGAGGCTTTCACACCAGTTGGCCAGCCTGTCGAAATCCACGGGGTGGGTCTTGGCATGGGTGTATGGCAGCCCCTGGGCCTGTTTGACCAGCTTGCCGAAAAACAGGGACCAGGTGACATGGGGAAAGTGTCGCTCTGCTGCGGCCTGCATGGCGGATTCGAAAAAGTCTGCGGCCTGAATCATGGCCAGTTCCGGGATGTGTGGATGGGCTTCCTGATACAGTCGTTCGGACCGTCGTCCCGTGGTGAAGATGGCGGTGTCCAGACCTTGCGCCTTGGCCACATCCAATCCTTCTTCAATGGTCGCGATCCATGAGGCGTGGGAAAAAGGCTTGACGATACCCTGTGTGCCCAGAATGGAAATGCCGCCGATAATGCCGAGTCGGGAATTCATGGTTTTTGGGGCAATGGTCGCACCATTTGGCACCTCGATGACAACGACAATGCGTTTGCCCTCAAGCGCACCGGCACCCGCTCGAATAGCTGTCTCGATTTGCCTGAGTGGTTCGGGATTGATGGCTGCCTTGCCCACTGCCACGGGCAACCCCGGTAGGGTGACGCGGCCAACACCGGTTCCGCCGTCAATGTCCACGGACAGCCCGTGTTCATGGGATGACTCGATGGACACCACGGCCTGGATTTCCGTCCCGTGGGTCGCATCCGGGTCGTCGCCACCATCTTTCATGACCGTGACGCGGATGTTTTCGCCGTCCGGCTCGTATCGTTCGATGGGGACGGAAAGGGAGCCTCCGGGAGGAAGAGGGACGTCCACCGCCGTTGGGCGGGAGCCGGTCAGAAGAGCGATGACGCCACTCATGGCCGCTGCCGAAGCACACGACCCCGTGGTTCGTCCGGTACGAAGCGTTTTAGACATGATGATCCTAGGCGACACGACGAGGCGGTTGATACAAGTGCGTCCCTGCCAGGTCGGAGATATTTTTGAGAATGTTTTTGAATAAAAGGCCATGGAATGGATACATGGCGTACCAATAGAGAATGCCGGTCAGGCCCTTGGGGAGGAATTTTGCGGTCATGGACAGGTCCACGGCATTGCCCCAATGCGCATCGAGCTTGAATTCGAGCAGGGCTTCGCCTGGTAGTCGCATTTCTGCCAGCAACAACAGTTTTTTGCCGGGGTCGCTGGAGATCACTCGCCAGAAATCCAATGCATCGCCCACGCGTGGCGTTTCGGTGCCATATGGTCGGCCTCGCCGGAGTCCGGGACCGGCCAGCAGCCGGTCGATCAGTCCCCGAATGCGCCAGAGTGAGTCGCCATAATACCACCCCTGTTCACCGCCGATTCGGGAAACGACCTCCCATACCTTGTCCGGGTCTCCCTGCAATCGGGCTGCGTAGCCCATTTCAAAACGGGTGCCTCCGGCATAATCCGGGTCATTGACCGAGGCCCATTCCGGCAGACAGGCACTGCCCACGTCAAACAGACAGGTTTCGACCTGTTTGTGTTCGGTCTTGTCGAGGGCCAGTCGGATGGCATCCCGGCAGGACATGCGGTGGATGGGAATGAGTGAGTGGATACGGTTGTCCCGGCAGATGACTTCATTGCGCAATCCTTCGATCAGGGAGCGGGAGAGTGTCATGGGGACCGGAGTGATCATGGAGACCCAGAAGGACGACAGTCGGGGCGAGAGAAACGGCAACGCGTGGATGCGCCGTTTCGGGATGTCCGCAACTTCGGCATAGAGTTGAAATAGTTCTTCATAGGACAGGATGTCCGGGCCGCCGATATCCAGCGTCAAGCCGGCTGTTTCTTTGGTTTCCAGGCAGCCGATCAGATAGTCGAGCACATTACGGATGGAAATGGGCTGGGTTTTTGTGCGGACCCATTTGGGGGTGAGCATGAAGGGCAATCGGTCCGCCAGATACCGCACCAATTCGAATGATGAGGACCCGGAGCCGATGATTTGGGCGGCGCGCAGTGTGGTCACCGAAGCCGGGGCCAGCGCGAGAATTCGACTGACTTCGGCCCGGGAACGGAGATGCTTGGACAACGGATGGTCTGCGTGATCTTCCCCCAGTCCTCCTAAATAGATGATACGCGAAAGGCCGGTTTTTTGCGCTGCTGTGACCATGTTGTACGCGGCATCGCGTTCCTGTGCCGCGAAATCCCGGCTCGGACCGCTCATGGAATGGACCAGATAATAGGCTGCGGAACACCCTTTGGCCGCACGGGTCAGGCTGGCCGCGTCGTGCATATCCGCTTGTACCGCTTCCACATGGGGATTGCGTCCCCATGACCGTCCCCGGATCTTGTCCACACTGCGTCCGGCAGCGCGCACAGTAAATCCTTTTTCCACCAGCAGGGGAACCAGTCGGCCTCCGACATAGCCGGTGGAACCGAGAACCAGAATCGGGCCGTGTGTCATGCCGTCCCTCTGCTTACCGGGGTTTGGTTTCGAACCGATACCCATCGTAATCTCGCTGGGGTATCCAGCCTTTTTCCCGCAAGCATTTTTCGTATTGGACGGCCTGTTGGCGTTTGTCCAATGGATACAGGTCCAGTGCATTGAACTTGCAAGTATCCGTGTCCTTGGCGAATTGTTTGTCGGCCGCCGCGCCGCTGAGATCGGTGTGATACCACGCTCTTGAACAGCCTGAAAACAGGAGCAGGGCAAGGAGCAAAAGGGTGAGACTCACGGTGAAAACGAGCTGGCGCATGGCGACTCCCGGGGTTATTCGTCTTTCAGGTTCCGGTTCATCAGGTCGCGAGTGGCCTGGGCCGGGTCTTTGTCCTCATAGAGTATCTTATACACTTGATCGGTGATGGGCAATTCCACGCCGAGTTTTTGTGACAGGTCATGCAGGGACTTGGTGGTTTTGACGCCTTCAGCCACCGCGTGCATGTCATTGATGATGTCGTTGAGTTTTTGTCCTTGTCCGAGTTTCAGGCCCACTTGTCGGTTGCGAGACAGGTCGCCGGTGCAGGTCAGGACCAGATCGCCCATGCCGGAAAGTCCCATGAAGGTCCGTTCCTGACCGCCCATGGCTTCTCCCAGACGGCTCAGTTCGGCCAGTCCTCTGGTAATGAGTGCGGCTCTGGCATCGTGCCCGAAGTTGAGACCATCGGCCATGCCGGCTGCAATGGCAATGACGTTCTTGACCGCGCCACCCAGCTCCACACCGCGATAATCGGGGGTGAAATAGACGCGGAAATACGGGGTGGAAAAGGCTTCCTGCAATTCGCGGCCAAGTTCGTGATCCTCACATCCCAGCGAGACTGAGGTGGGCATGTCAGCGGATACCTCGGCGGCAAAGGACGGGCCGGATAACGAGGCGTAACGGGGGCGTTTCCCTTCGAGTGATTCGGCGACGACACGGGACATGGGGGCCAGAGTATCCAGTTCGATGCCCTTGGATGCGCAGACGATAACCGGGTTGTCCGGCAGGATGTCGCGGAATCCTTCAAGGGCTGGTCGGATGAACTGACTCGGAATGACGACCAGAAAGTAATCGGCTTCGGCAAAGGCGATTTCGGGGTCGGATTCGACGTTGAGTTTTTCGGACAGGGTGACACCCGGCAGAAACGTGGTGTTTTCCCGGTTTTTTCGAATGGCGGTGACCACTTCTGGTTCACGTGCCCACAGGGTTGTATTGACATTGTTCTTTGCGAGCATGTCGGCCAGGGTGGTACCCCATGCGCCTGCGCCCAGAACTGCTATTTTCATGGATAAACTCCTTTGGTGCTCTCTACGATTGTGCAGCATACGTATGCTGGGAGCGGGTGGCAAGTCCCCAGTTCCGACTGGATAAAGGCGGGTGCGTGCACAAGGTTGCATCCTGTTACAGCCAGATGTATAGACCCTCCCATGGCTATACAATTCACCGAGACCGAGGAAAGGATACTCGCGCTGGCCGGGACTGATTTGCCGGACACCGAGCAGCCGTTCAAAACCATTGCCGAGACAGTGGGAGTGGACGAGCAGGATGTGCTCAATCTTTTGGCTGATCTCAAGGAGCGCAAGATTATTCGCCGCTTTGGAGCGACGCTCAGACACCAGCAGGCCGGATATGGTCACAATGCCATGGTGGCTTGGCGTGTGCCGGAAGAGCGGACAGACGAGGTCGGTGCAATCTTTTCGGCCCGATCCGAAATCTCCCATTGCTACATTCGGCGTACCTACCCGGAGTGGACGTATAATTTTTACACCATGATTCATGGTGAACGACCGGGCCATGCCCAGGAAGTGGTGGCCGAACTCGAGCAGATCATCGGTATTGATGACAACTGCGTCCTGCGGTCCCTGAAAGAACTGAAAAAAACCTCCATGGTCTATTTCAAATAATCCAATCGACACGAATCCGAGGCTGTCATGAACTCAAAAGAACTTTTTGCCAAGGCCCAGACCTTGATGCCCGGCGGTGTAAATTCGCCCCTGCGTGCCTGCAAGTACGTCAACGCTGAACCTGTCTTCATCGAGAACGCCAAAGGCGCGTATCTCTACGATGTGGAAGGTCGCAAGTATATCGATTACGTCTTTTCCTGGGGACCGCAGATTCTCGGCCATCAGGACCCTGCCGTGTCCGAAGCGGCACACAAGGCCATCGATCAGGGATCAAGCTATGGCGCGCCCTGTTTTGGTGAGGTCGCTCTGGCCGAAGCCATCAACAAGATCGTTCCTTCCATGGATATGATGCGCATGGTTTCATCCGGAACCGAGGCCACCATGTCCGCTCTGCGTCTGGCTCGGGGCTACACGGGCCGGGACAAGTTCGTGAAGTTCATCGGTAACTATCATGGTCATGCCGACGCCTTCTTGGCTGCTGCCGGTTCTGCCGCAGCCGTTGTGCCTGGAACGCCCGGTGTCCCGGAAGCAGTGACCAGTCACACTTTGCTCGCCCAGTATAACGATCTTGAGGCGGTCAAGGCCCTGTTCAAGGAGTCCGGTGACGAGATTGCCTGTGTCATCGTGGAGCCGGTCGCCGGAAACATGGGACTGGTCAAGCCCAAGGACGGGTTCCTTCAGGGATTGCGTGATTTGTGTACCGAATACGGTGCAGTGCTGATTTTTGATGAAGTCATTACCGGATTCAGGGTCGCTCGTGGTGGCGCGCAGGAACGGTTCGGCATCACCCCGGACCTGACCACGCTCGGCAAGATCATCGGCGGCGGTTTCCCGGTGGGATGTTTTGGCGGCAAGCGGGAAATCATGGAACACATGGCCCCTGTCGGCGGCGTATTCCAGGCAGGAACACTGTCCGGCAACCCGGTGGCCATGGCTGCTGGTGTGGCAGCCTTGAACCGTTTGAGCGAATGTGATTATGACGCTCTGGAAGCCCGGACAACCGCGTTTACCGAAGAACTGGCATCCATCATTTCCGGAAAGGGCAAACCTGTTCATCTTGTGCAGGTTGGTTCAGCTTTTACCATGTATTTTTCCGACAAGCCGGTGACCAATATGATTGAATCCGGTGAATGTGACGGAGAGGCATATGCCACCTATTGGCAACAGATGATCGCTCAGGGTATTTATTTGGCCCCGGCCGGTTTCGAGTGCGCCTTTACATCTTTCGCCCATACGGACGAGGATTTTGAGAAAACACTGGATGCAGCCCGAAAGGTTGAATTCTAGTCGAGAGTTTTTGGTTGAGTCGAAAACCGGGTCGATGCGCCGCGCGTATCGGCCTGTTTTTATTGTAAAGTTGATAGTGCTTCCTCTTTTTGCCGAGGGGTATTTTTTCACTTTTTCACTTTTGAATCATGCATGACGCTGATAAAGATAGAGAATGACAGCAAAAAAAATAGCGTATTACGCCCTGACCAGTAAGGGGCATACCATTGTCAGCCGTTTGGCTGTGAAGTTGGGCGGGACTGTGTATGCGTCCCGACGTCTTGAGGCCGAAGGGGCCACTCCGTTCGATTCGCTTTCCGATTTGATCGCCGCGACCTTCAATGCGTTTGATGCGCACGTTTTTGTTGCCGCATCCGGGATTGTTGTTCGTTGTCTTGCTCCGCACTTGCAAAGCAAGGAAACCGACCCCGCAGTGGTGTGTCTGGATCAGGAAGGCAAGTTTGCCATCAGCCTGTTGTCCGGCCATCTGGGGGGTGCCAATGAATTGGCCACGCAGTGCGCGCGGGTCATGGATGGACAACCCGTGATTACCACGGCCACGGATTCCGTGGGTGTTTTGTCCATCGACATGCTGGCGCAGTCTCGGGGATTGGCCATCGGCGATATCAGCAAGGTGAAGTATGTCAATATGGCCTTGTTGGAAGGGTTGCTGGTGCAGTTGCATGATCCCGAAGATTGGCTCGGTCTTGCCTGGAATATGAACTTTGAAGGCGTGAATTCGGTTGAGGATTGGGATACGTCCCGGCCTGGTGTCTGGGTTTCCTGGCAGAATGATTGCCCGGAAGGGGCGTTGTGCCTGCATCCTCGGACATTGCATATGGGTATCGGCTGCCGTCGTGACGTGTCCAAGGAAGAAATTCTTGACCATGTTCATACGATTTTCGCGGCAAAAGGACTTGCTTTGAAGAGCGTTGCCTCTCTCGGGTCTGTGGAAGCAAAACGGAATGAAGTCGGATTGCTTGAAGCCGCTGAAGATTTTGGCGTTGAGCCGGTTTTTTATTCGACCAAACAGCTTGCCTCTATTGATGTTCCCTCCCCGTCCGACATGGTGCTTGCTCATATGGCTGTACCTTCGGTGGCCGAAGCTTCAGCTTTGCTCGCGTCCCATGGTGGAGAGTTGATCGTGACCAAACAGAAAACCAGTACAGTGACCTTGGCTGTTGCGAGGACGCGGAATGATTAAAGCAGTGAGTTTGGGACCCGGTGACGAGAGCCTCTTGGTCCCTGCCGCCCGAGCGGCTTTGCAGGATGCGGATGTTATCGCCGGGTACAAGGGATATATTGAGTTGACGCCTCCTGAATTGTTGGAAGGCAAGGAAATCGTGTCCACGGGTATGATGGGTGAAGTGGAACGCGTGAAGGCTGCGGTGGACTGTGCCCGTTCTGGCAAGAAAACCGTGATGGTGTGCAGCGGCGACGCTGGCATTTACGCCATGGCCGGATTGATTCTGGAAATTCTCGAAGCGGAAAATCTGCTTGAGACCATTCCGTTCGAGGTTATTCCCGGAGTGGCCGCATTCAATGCGGCGTCTGCCCTGCTCGGAGCACCGCTCATGCACGATTTTGCTTCGATCAGTCTGAGCGATCTGCTCACACCGTGGGAACGTATCGAAAAACGACTCTCGGCTGCGGCAGAAGCGGATTTCGTCATCGCCATCTATAATCCGCGTTCCCGAAAACGGCATGACCAGTTGCGCAAAGCGCTTGATATTATCGGGAAATTCCGTTCACCAGAAACCCCGGTCGGTGTTGTTGGCAAGGCATATCGTCCTGGCCAATCCGTCACGGCGGTGCCTTTGAATCAGGTCGATGTGGAGACAGTGGACATGCAGACCGTGCTCATTGTCGGGAATTCCGCAACCCGGATTACGGGTGGCCGTATGTTGACACCACGGGGTTATCACCGAAAATATGATATCTGATACGAGTGGGGAAACTCGGAAAAGGCCCTTGCCTTGAAGGGGCTTTATCAGGTAAAAGCGAAAGTCTACGGTAGCGTACCTTCCTTGACAGGGGGGGGATACTTATTTATCCCGCTCAGTAGAGAGTGTGACTGTTTATCTTTTTTTTATGCAACAGGAGGAACTAACTCAATGAAGAAATCACTGATGATCAGCCTGATGGTTGTTGCTCTGGTGTGCGTGTTCGCCTTGCCTGCGGTTATCGCCGGTAATGCCGCTCCGGACCAGATTACGATCACTGCCCCTGAGGGCGTGAAGGCGACCAAGACACCCGTTGACTTTCCGCACAAGATGCATGCCGATTCCGGCATCGACTGTCTGGTCTGTCACCACAAGGACGAGTCCAAAGACGCAGTCAAGAGCTGTGCCGCCGAGGGCTGTCACGTAGATGCCAGCAAGGCTGCCAAGAAGAAACCTGAAGGTTTCTACCAGGCTTTCCATAACAAGAAGTCCAAGACTTCCTGTCTGGGTTGCCACAAGGCTGAAAAGAAAGCCGGCAACAAGAAAGCTCCCGTAAGCTGTAAGGCTTGCCACCCCAAGAAGTAAAACGCTCGGGTAATTCGAGGGGGGGCTGTTCAAAGACGGCTCCCTCTTTTTTTTAATCTTCTCTCAGGAGGTCGATATGACCCCGGCTTCTCCCCATGACAAAAACGTCGATGTCAGTGAGCTTTTGAATGAAAATGTGCCCGGAAAGGACGGATTGGATCCCGATTCCGTGGATGCAAATTTTGAACAGGAGCTTGAAGACCTTTTTGCTGACGACCTGGAAGATGCTCCGTCCGATGGCAATGATGGGCCTGTTGTGCTCGACGAGGTTGTGGAGGACGACGTCATTGTGTTGGACGACGTCATCGAATCCACTGATGATGCGACTCAGGAGATCGAGACGCCTGTGGTCGAAGAATTCGACGACGATGACGAATTGATCGTGCTCGAAGATATCGTTGAAGAGGATTCGGATGAACCGTTGATTCTCGATGATGAAGTGCCCGTTGTTTCCGACGAAAAAGTGGCCGAGGTCGAAGCCCTGATTGACGATATCGCCGAAGTCTCCGAGCCTGAATTCGAGCCGGAGAGCGCGGAAGAAATCATTGAGTTGGATGATTTGGTGATTGAATCCGAGTCCGCAGACGATGCGATTCCGGAATTGGACGAGTTGTTGGATGAAGCCGACAGTTTCGGGGATGGAACCGACGTGATTCCCGAGAGTCAGAGTGACTCGGATGCGGACGCTCTTTTGGATGACGAGAGCGAGTCTGAATCCGAAGAAAATTTTTCTGTTTCTGAAAACATAACCGAAAATGAACCAGTTGAATCTTTTGTGGAGGACATTCCTGTGGAACAGGCCGTGTCCGAGGCAGCCATTGATTCGATCATGGATGAACCCGAGTCTGAATCCGATGTTGAGCCGACGGCTGAGAAAGTTCCGGCCAGTGCGGTTGTTGCTGGAAATGTGTTTAACCAGATTCGTAAGAATACACAGGATTCCACCGAGGTGGACAGCGATTTGACAGGCCTTGAGGCACTGGAAAATGATGCCATCGAAGACGTGGACAGCTTGCTTGACCATGTTGATGTTTCGGATGTCATTGACGCTGAAAGCGATGATGGTCTGGGCATGGATATTGCGGTCGAGGATTTTGAAGACGTGGAGATTCCCGAGAGAGTGTCGCCCGACGCCGAGTATGACATGGCCGATGATCTGGATGTGGATGGATTGCTTGAAGACGTGTGTTCGGAAACCGAGGCCGCGACCATCGCGGAATTGCAGGACACGGTTGCCGCGCTTGAATCTCGTGTTGAAGATCTCGAAAAACGACTGCGAGACGATATTGCCCAGATGGTCCCGGCTGTCGCCGCACGTATAATCCGTGAGGAGATCGTGGCGTTGGCCAACGATTTGGACGAATAATGCTATAGATTCCAATTCGGCTTTTGCGTCGGTTTGGTGCTTATGGTCAGATTGCTGTTATGCAGCAGAAAAAGATCAGCTTCCCGTGTCTGAAAGTGACGCGTCGGTCCTGATCTTTTTTTGTGGGATCAGGTCCCACAAAAGGTCTGTTTGACCTGCTCGGATGGTGTTGGTGGAAGCAGGTATTCCGCATACTTCGGTTGGTCCGAGAACGGTGCGTCAAGCAGGGTGATGAGGGTGTGCGTTTTGGAAAAATCCCCATGTGTTTCGGCTGCCTGTATGGCCTTTTCAACCTGATGATTCCTGGGGATGAAGGCGGGATTGGTGGCTCGCATGGACTGAATGATGGATTCCTTTGATCGGGGTTCCCGACCAAGAAGGACATGCCAGTCCGAGAGCCAGTGCTCGATTTCGGGGTGCGTTGAAAATAGCGCAGCGAATGAGGACGTTTCTGTGACCGCGCCACTCAGACGGCGGAAGGTTTCGGTGAAATCCGCATGGTCCTGATGCATCAGTTCGAGCAGACGTTTGACATGGGCGAACCCGTCATCGCTTTCTTTAGACAGCCCTATCTTGGCACACATGGCCGTGCGGTAGTGGTGGGCAAAGGTCGGGGTGAATGTCGCGAGCACGGTTTCGCCGATGTCCGTGGCAGCATCTTCATCCGCATGGAACAACGGCATGAGACACCCTCCCAGACATCCGAGATTCCATTGGGCGATCAATGGTTGCTGGTTATAGGCATAGCGTCCCTGATGGTCGATGGAGCTGAAGACCTGGGCCGGATCATAGTGATCCATGAAAGCGCATGGACCGTAGTCTATCGTTTCGCCGGAAAGAGCGGTGTTGTCGGTGTTCATGACTCCATGAATGAACCCCACGCTCATCCATTTGGCCAGCAGACGGGCCTGACTGTCGCAAATGAGTGCCAAAAGTGTTGCTGCCGGGATTTCCGTGTCCAGTGCTTCGGGGTAGAGTCGCTGTATGACGAAATCAGTGAGCTGTTTTAGACCGTCCACATCCTGTCGGGCCGCGAAAAATTCAAAGGTGCCCACTCGAACGAAACTGCGGGCGATTCGTGTGAGAATGGCTCCGGGAAGTTCGGTTTCCCGGTGGACTTTTTCACCCGTCAGAACCATGGCCAGTGCGCGGGTGGTCGGAATCCCCAGTGCGTGCATGGCTTCAGAGACGATGTATTCCCGGATAACCGGTCCCAAGGGCGAGCGGCCATCACCACCGCGTGAAAAAGTTGTTGGCCCGGATCCCTTGAGCTGTATGTCGAACCGAGCGTCTTTGCTCGTGAGAATTTCTCCCAGAAGCACAGCCCGACCATCGCCGAGTTTGGGGACAAAATGACCGAATTGATGGCCTGCATAGGCCTGCGCAATGGGGTCCATCCCGTCGAGCAACATATTGCCCGCAAAGAGTTCCGCCAGTTGTATTTGATTGTCTGGCAGAGGGAGTTCCAGTTCTTTTGCCAACGGGGTGTTGATACGAATGAGACTGGGCTTTTCAACGACGACAGGGCTGATTTGTTGAAAAAAGCGGCTTGGGAGCCGAGCATAGGTGTTGTCGAATATCATGGATGTCCCAAAAGGTTTTTCCAGGCCGGCAACAGGGTGTCGATGGAGTTGGCGAGCAGCTGCATGTATTGAATTTCGATGTCGATCATTTCCGTATCATTTCGTCTGAGCCATTCGGACATCCACGCGAACCGCATCCCCAGAATCAACTCTGGAAGCAGTGTGAATGCGTCGTTTTCAAGATACCCTGCCGTGTTCAGAGTGGCCAAGAGCGTTGGAGACAGGCCCCGAATGAGGGCCAGCGGGTCTTCGATGCCGACACACCCCAGGCAGTTGGCCACATCGAACAGGGCAGGTCGAACGCCGGAAAATTCCCAGTCGATGACCGCCGCCACTTCGTGCTCCTGCCAGATGATATTCAGAGGGTGAAAGTCGCCGTGGCAGAGTGTGGTTGGCAGATCGGGCCATGCTTCGAAAAGAGGAGAGAGTCCGTCCTGGATCGGGATCAGGGCGTGATGGATTTCCGGATGCCGGACAGCCAGCGTCTCCATGAGTTCATGGATGTATGTTTCCAGTCTGAATGGTGTGGCCGCGTCACATTTCTGAAGATTCGGAGCCGCTTCGTGGAGCGCGACCAGAAATTGACCCAGCGCATGGCCGCGTGTTCGATCTTCGATGTAGTCGGGTTGCGGCAGCGGTGTCCCGGGGACAAAGGGGGACAGTTGAAAAAACGCGTGATCCTGTTTCACCACGTAGTGGCCATTGCGGTCGGCACGGTATGCGGGGATGGGGAGATCTTTTTGGGCGAGGGTCGCGAGGCAGTGCCCTATCTGCTCGCGTCGTTCGAGTTGGTCTGGTCGGAGCTGTTCAAGTATCCAGACCGTGCCTGAGCGATCTTCCACTGGTGCGCGGTGGAGGCATCGTTGGGGGCTTCCCGGTAATTGTATGTCTGGTCGTGGTCTGCCTGGTTCCAGGTCCCACAGCAACAGATGGTCTTTCATGGTGTCAATACTTCCTGGCAAGACCAAGGGCCAGACACAGTGCGTCCATGTTCTCGCGGATGAGTGTTTGTTCGGAAACCGGGATGTGGGTATCGATGGCGGAGCGGTGGGCTTCCATCTGGCCGTCCAGTTGTTCGGCGAGCATCTGTTTCATTCTGATTCGTTGTGTTTCGGGCATGTTTTGCCTCTGTGCCTTGATCTGATGAGTCATGGTTTCCAGCTAGTCCACGTTTACCATGGTCAGGGCGTGGTTGTATATGTCCATGACTCGTTCTTTTTTTCAGCCTCGGCTGTTGCGTGAGGCCATTTGGCCATCGGACAACGATAGGTGTTTATGCGGTAAAGACGTTTTTGAGCAGTTCGGTGTCCCCGGAGTCGGTCGGGTCCATGGACTGCATCACATATGGCCGCCAGATAAGGGTCGTGATGCTTGGGGCTTCGACAGCCAGTTGGTGTGCCAGATGTTCTTCTGCTGCCTTGGCTGCGTAATAGGCTCCAATTCCTGGCTGCGCTTGTTCAGCACCGTCAGAACCAAAGAAAATGGCCAATCCTTCGCCTTTTCGTAGCAGAATGGGGACGGCATATCGGATCAATTGGTGGGCCGCGCCCACTGAAGCGTTCATGACCTCGTGGAGGTGGTCTTCAGTGATGTCCCAGACCAGTGGTCCCGGTTTGAAAATCCCGGCGGCCTGCACAAAACCATGAAAATTGCCAAGGTCGTAAGCGGTTTTGACAAGCTTTTTGGCAACGGCCGCAGTTGAGGCGTCACCGGCCAGACTTTCCGCCTGGACGCCGTAACTGCGGCAGGTGTCACGGGTCTTCTCAAGTCCCGATTCCGTTCTGGCGCCAAGGACGAGGTTGACGCCATCATGGGCCAGTTCTTTGGCCAGGTTTGCCCCAATGCCTTTGGATGCCCCTGTCACCACAAGGGTTTTATTCCTGAGAGAAGTCATATACGGTATCCTTTCTCTAAAAAAAACACGTGACCATAAAGAGTATACACCATGACACTAAAAATGGGCAAGCACAGACAATTAGTGGCTCAATCCGAGATACGAAACATGACGCTGGAGTGTGCGAAAGTCGGTGGAGTGAACCTGGCTCAGGGGGTCTGTGATCTGCCCGTGCCAGATGAAGTCGTTGCCGGTGCGGAAGAGGCCATGCGGTCCGGATTCAATACCTATACCCGATATGACGGGCTACCCCGGTTTCGTGAGGCCATCGCTGCCAAGCAGAAACGATACACCGGTATGGACGTGGACCCGGACTCGCAGGTCGTGGTTTCCGCTGGAGCAACCGGTGCCTTTTATGCCACCTGTCTTGCCTTGCTCGATGAAGGCGACGAGGTCCTCGTATTCGAACCGTATTACGGATATCATGTCACGACCCTGGCCTCGCTGGGAGTTACGTCGGTTCCGGTGGTTCTCGAACCGCCGGAGTGGGCGTTTACTGCGGACGATCTGGAGCGTGCGATCACGAAAAAAACGCGGGCCATTCTTGTGAATACCCCGTCCAATCCGGCGGGCAAGGTCTTTACCCGTGAAGAATTGACCGTGATTGCGGCGTGTGCCGAAGCCCATGATTTGTTTGTGTTCACGGATGAAATTTATGAACATTTCGTATTCGATGGTCGGGAGCACATCAGCCCGGCCACCCTTCCGGGCATGGCTCGGCGGACCATCACCATTTCCGGGTTGTCCAAGGTCTTTGCCGTGACCGGTTGGCGGCTCGGCTATGCCGTGTGCGATCCAGAATGGGCCTTGGCTATCGGGCATTTCAGTGATCTGGTGTATATTTGTGCGCCTGCTCCGTTGCAGGTCGGTGCGGCCAGGGGGTTGGAGCGGTTGGGACCGGAGTATTATCAAGGGATATCAGACGACCATCAGCTCAAACGAGATCTTTTTTGCCAGACGTTGGAAGATATCGGATTGACGCCGCACAGGCCCCAGGGTGCGTATTATACGTTGGCTGACGTCACCGCGCTTCCGGGTCGGACAGCTCGGGAGCGGGCCATGTTCCTGTTGGAAAAAACCGGCGTGGCCTGTGTGCCGGGGTCGGCGTTTTATTCCGGCCCGACCGGAGAAACGCTGGCCCGTTTCTGCTTTGCCAAACAGATGGATGCCTTGGAGGATGCCATGACTCGATTGAGAGGGCTTCAGTTATGACTGACGCGCAAAAAAGGGAATTCAGAGCATATGCCCAGGCGGAAATCGACGGTTTGAAGACGGAGATTCCTCGACTGGAGACATTGGTGCAGCCTGTTGCGCCGGATAATGCCATTGGCCGTATTTCCCGGATGGATACGATCGTCAATCAGTCCGTGACCAAGGCGCAACTCTCCAAATGCAAGATCCGGCTTGTTCGTTTGAAGGCGGCCCTTGAGCGGGTGGACGACGAGGATTTCGGGCTGTGTGTCGAATGTGATGAGCCGATCCCCATGGCGCGGCTCAAGGCCATGCCCGAGACGCAACTGTGCGTGGAGTGTGCAGACTGATCCCAGCCAGCGGGGACTATGCCCCGAGAATCATCATGTAGATCCGTTTGAGCATGGCCGGTGACATGGTGGAATCCCAATGCCCGGTCGCCTTGGCCCAGGCCCAGACCAGCAACAGCGTGGCCACGGCTCCGATGCCGACGGTCAGCCACGGGATGCGTTTGCCTCCCGGCAATCCCATGGACAAACAGTCCTCAACCGGACAGGCTTCAATACATTGAGCACAGCCGAGACATTCCGGTGAATGAACCACGGTTTTTTGGTGGATCGTAATCCCGGACGGGCAGTGATCTGTACATTTTTCACAGTGGATGCACTGGGTCGTGTCTCGTTTTACGGCGACAGGGCTGAACCAGGCGAGCAGGCCGAGCAACGCGCCGTATGGGCAGAGATATCGACACCAGAAATTCCGAATGCAGAGGCTCAACACGAGCAATCCGCCGAGTATGGACAGCGACAGGGCGGACGGATTGGTGAAGAATGCGAGCATTTTTGCGTCGGAGACCCGATTATACGGGCTGGAAATGAATGACTCCAATGCCTGGGGAGTCATGGAAAAAATGGCATAGCAGAAGCCGCCCAGAAGCAGATATTTCAGGCCCATCAGGGGGAAATTGATCCATTTGGGGGGAGTGATGGCCAGATGCAGTCGGCGTCCCGCCAGTTCCAGAAGGTGTGAAATGAATCCGACCGGGCAGATGTACCCGCAGAATCCTTTTCGAAAAAGCACGGCCATGAGCAGAATGGCAATGAAGATGGCCAGACCCGCAGGGTGGACTGTATCCCATGTCCCGGAGTGCAGGAATTGACGGAACCCCATGAGCGCGCTGATGGGAAGGAACCCTTCGACCGCGCCGGGTTTGGGAACAAAGATTTGGGATGTGCCAAGTGCCCAGGCCATGAAGGCCGCGAATCGGAATCCGACATAGGCACAGAAAAGGGTGAAAGCTGCTTGGACGGTCAGACGAAATGTGGTGGGAGTGATACGTTGTTTCATGGAATACCTACTGGATTTGGTGGGGTTCCTATACCAAGCCGGAGTGAAGGGCAACTGTGTGCAGATCATGCACACGATAACGAAGAAATGGATTGTGTGGATGACGTGACCGCACGGTCTGGAACTGTGTGGTGAGCATCAGGCGGAGTCTTTGGTCGCGTGCGGTTCGATGGAGGATATGTCCATTTCCCGACAGATGTGGGAGGCCAGCCCGATTCCCGCTTCGGCAAAGACGTTGAACGATGTGGAGACACCGGCTTCCTGAAGGATTTCGACCTCATCATCATACGTGGCCATGGCCGCGATTTTTCCCGAATATCCACGGTGTTTCAGTCGCTCGACAACAAAGAGCTGTGATGTCAGATTTGGTACAGTGAGGATGACCAGCGAGACTTTGGCTCCAATGGTGGGGAGCTTGTGCCAGAAATCCGGGTCCGTGACATCGGCGAGAAGAACCTGTTTTCCGCGTTCCTGAAGGGCATCCACGGTGTCGGCGTTGAAGTCGATTCCCAGCACGACCGGGCCGAATTTGTCCGTGAAATATGCATAGGCTCCGGTCCCGACTCGGCCCATGCCCACGACCACGATCTGCCAGGTCCCGGCGTCGTATTGTTCTTCATCTGGGTGCCGTTCCACTGTTTCGAATCGCTTCAGCATTCGGCGAAAGGTGTTGAAGAGCCTGTCAGCCATGGCATTGAATGGTGAGGCGATGACAAAGGAAAGAGACATGGCCACAGCCAGGGCCAGCAGCCAGTCGCGACTGAGCCAGCCGTTGGCAACGGCCACTCCGCAGACGATCAGACCGAATTCGCTATAGTTGGCGAGATTGAATGAGGTTATCAGGCTTGTTCTGGCTTTCAGACGGAATCGGGTGAACAGAAAAAAGAACAGGGCGACCTTGATGGGCGTGGCCAGGACAAAAAGTAGGGCCGCGTTCAGGGTGTTGATCGACGGAAGCCCGGCGAGTCCTATTTCCAGGAAAAAACCGACCAGAAGAAAATCCTTGATGGAATAAAGCGATGTGGCGAGGTCGCTGGCTCTGGCATGAGGGGCGAGCAGCATTCCCATGATGAGCGCGCCGAGGTCCGCCTTGAGTCCCACGATGTCAAAGGCCCAGGCTCCTGCCACAAAGGCGAGGAAGAACCCGAACAGGATTTGCAATTCGCCGTGCCCGATACGGTTGAGGATGCGCATGAACAGCCAGCGGGCCACAGGCAGGGCCGCAATGACCGCAATGGCCCATGCCGAGGGGATTTTGCCGGTGGAAAAGGCGAGGAACAGGACCGCGAAAATATCCTGAATGATGAGGACGCCGATGGCGGTTCGTCCGTTGAGTGACGAGGAACGGCCGCTTTCATCAAGAATTTTGACGGCGAATACCGTGGAAGAAAAGCTGAGGGCAAAGGCAATCAATGCGGCGGTTCGCCAATCCAGATCCGTGAAAAATGTCAAGCCGGAGGCCGCCAGACCAAGGAGGCCGATGGTGAAGAGTGTCACGGTGATGAGCATGTGCAGGGATGCCCCGGCCCAGACTTCGGGACGGAGCAGGCTCTTGATCTTGAGTTTCAGCCCAATGGTGAACAGGAGAATCGTGACACCGATGTCGGCGATTTCCTGAATGATCGGTCCGGTCGTGTATCCCTGTGTGGAAAGAATGAATCCCGCGACAAGGTAGCCGACCAATGGAGGGAGCCCTGTCCGGCTGGCAACATAGCCGAATCCAAAGGCACAGACGATGACGAGGGGGTCGATATACATGAAGGAATCCTAGGTTTTCTGGGAGTCTTGTACTTGAACGACACCACGAGTGATGATGCCGACCATGAGCGCGAACATGACGTAACTGACCAGGCATTGGACGATGAGCATGAGTTTGCCGTCCCATGTGGAGGGGACAAAATCGCCGAATCCCAAGGTGGTCATGGTCACGACCGTATAATAGAGGGAATTGAGAAAAATATCTCCTCCATCCATCATGAATCCGAAAGGAGGACGACTGCCGAGCAAAAGGTGTGCGCCTTCCAGCGTTGCATTGAGCAGCGTGAATCCGGCAAGCATGGTCATATAGATGCGCATGAGTTCGGAGACGTCACCCCAAGTGGCAATGTTGCCGGGTTTGAGCATCTTTATGATGTGGTGATTGAAAATTTTCAGGTGCCAGGCGAGAATGAAGATGACCACGATGGTGACGAGAATGACCCCTTCGGCGTGCAGCAGAAGCAGGACGTCGAGCGCACCGCCGATGAATCCGAGAATGGTGGCATAGAGTATTTCTGTTGGTTGGAAGGGGTGGGAAGACTGTTTGTGCCTGCGTTTGATGCGTCGATTGCGGTTGATGTGAAAGAGGAAGACAATTCCCCCGGTGAGAAGCCCGTTGCAGATGCCGATGAGTATGTCCTCCTTGCCAAACATGCCTTGGGCCAGAGCGGTCACGGTTTCTTTGGGAAGGATGCCACTGAGGACATACAACAGAAAGACACCGATGAAAAAGCAGGGGACGAAGTGAGTGAAGGCGATGAGCCAGAATGAGGCGGTCGGTGTTTTTTTCATGGTGGTGTTCTTTGTCTTGAGACTTTTCGTGTGCCGGTCTGTCTTTTTTATTGTGGAGTGTTCAGATGAATGACGGCTCTGGTCCCAATGGAGAGTCGCTTGATGGATTTGGCCCAATATTTGGCGATGAGTATGTCTATCAAACCTGTTTTTTTCGCTTTTTCAAGCGCATCAGAGAGTATTTGCGCAAGTTGTGGTTGCGTGGGGCTGACATAAAAAATGAAGTCGCGATCATACATAATGAGAATATGCGGCTCGATGGCAAGGTCAGGATGCAATTCGGATTCACGGAGAATCTCATTCATGCCTCGGGAAAAGTAATCCACGCCGCGAGTGCCTTTGGCCACCATGCCGTAAATGTGATGCCATTGGGGAACTTCCAAGTAGGGTAGGTCATTTGCTTTCCAGACATCGGCGTCGAACCAGCGAGAGCCGAGTCCGCCGATTTTTCCGAGTTTCTTGAAATCGTGAAGTGTCGAAACTGCGCGGTAGTCGTTTTTTTGGGCCGGAGGAACCAGAAGAATGCGTTTCCCTACCATGCCGTTGGTCAGATTGACGGGAATCGGAAGATAGCGTCGGTCCTTTTCTTCGGAACGGACCCGCCACAGCACGTTGAATTCACCCTTGTCCAACATGTCCAATTCTCGCAGGTGTGGTATGTCGTATACCTGACGGATAATGGTTGTATGCCCGGCCTGGGCGAGTGCGGAAGACAAGAGTTCGACAAAATACCGGTGACTGCCATCGGAGTATCCGGGGATCGAGAGCGTCAGGGATTGGGCACGAGCGATGCCCCCGCTTGCGATGAACAGGATTAGCCCGAGTAGTATGAAGAAAAAACGAAAACGGTTCATTGAGACTCCTGTCTCTAGTTTCCTTGAAGCAAGACGCCAAGTCAATGGGGTCATACATATCTTTTTTATGCGATAAAAGCACGTTTGCGAGACGGATCAATACGGTGTCCTGAGTGTTGTTGAGCTTGACTATATTGGCGATCTGGCTTAACAAACCACCTCTTTGCCCGCGCTGGACGGGAGTTGTGCGCGTGGTAGATATTTGGAAAACGAGATAATCCCGGGAGATAGGACAGTTGTTCGAGAGCCTGCAAGAGAGACTTGGCAACACTTTTTCGAAGTTGAGCGGCCAAAAGGTCCTTGATGAAAATAACATCAAGGATGGTTTGCGTGAAGTGCGTCTTGCACTGCTCGAAGCCGACGTGAACTTCAAGGTGGTCAAGCAATTCGTCGATCAGGTCAGGGACCGAGCCCTCGGCGACGAGGTTATGAAAGGGCTTGACCCCGGCCAACAGATTATCAAGATCGTCAATGAAGAGTTGATAGAACTCCTTGGCGGTGAACAACAAGGTTTGGACCTGAAGGCCCAGCCACTCAAGGTGATGATGGTTGGTTTGCAGGGGTCTGGTAAGACGACCAGTTCCGGCAAATTGGCGATGTATCTTCGCAAACAGCATGGGAAAAAACCGTATTTGGTGCCTGCGGACGTGTACCGTCCAGCAGCCATCGATCAGTTGAATACCCTGGCAAAACAGCTCGATGTGCCTGTCTATCCGTCCACGACGGATATGAATCCAGTTGATATCTGCAAGGATGCACTGGTCAAGGCCGAAGAATTGGGATGCGACCTTGTCCTTTTCGATACTGCGGGTCGGTTGCACGTTGACGAAGTCTTGATGGAGGAACTTGCCACCATCAAGCGGGAATGTCAGCCGCAGGAAATTTTGTTTGTGGCGGATGCCATGACCGGTCAGGATGCGGTCACTGTTGCCGAGAGTTTCAATGAAAAACTCGAAATTTCAGGCGTGGTCCTGACCAAGATGGATGGTGACGCCCGAGGTGGTGCCGCCCTGTCCATCAAGACCGTGACCGGCAAATCGGTCAAGTTCGTGGGTGTGGGCGAAAAACTCTCTGAATTGGAGTTGTTCCACCCTGACCGTATTGCCTCGCGTATTCTCGGCATGGGCGACATGATGACGCTCATCGAGAAGGCGCAAAGCGAAATCGATGAAGATGAAGCCAAGGCCATGGCTGAAAAGATGGCCAAGGCTGAATTCGATTTTGAAGATTTTCTTGGACATATGCGCAAGCTCAAGAAGCTTGGTTCCATGGAAGGGCTGCTCAAGATGATTCCCGGTATGGGGAACATCATGAAGCAGATGGGCAACGCGACGTTGCCGGAAGATGAAATGAAGCGCACCGAAGCGATCATTTCGTCCATGACCATGCAGGAACGTCGTCAACCAAAACTCATCAATGCGAGCCGCAAAGAGCGGATTGCCAAGGGTTCCGGGGTCAAGGTTGCCGATGTGAATGTGCTCATCAAGAATTTCAAGCAGATGAGCAAGGTCATGCAGTCCATGATGGGCGGCGGCAAAAAGAAGAAAGGTAAATTCGGTTTGCCGAAAATGCCTGGCTTGGGCGGTGGAATGCCGAACATGGACGCGCTTGGCGGAATGCCTGGCATGGGTGGAATGCCCGGAATGCCGGGGATGCCCGGGATGGGAATGGAGGAAGAGGGCGGAAAACGTTCTTTATCCAAGAAAACCCTGAAGGCGCGTAACAAGAAGAAATTGAACAAGAAAAAGAACAAGAAGAAGAAAAAGAAGAGATAGGAACTGAAGGCGATTCGTCTTTGAACGATATTAACTTGCCATAAAGTCGGCAAAAACGTATTAATCAATTATTGGGAGAATAAGCTCATGGCTATGAAAATCAGACTGACCCGGATGGGTTCCAAGAAGCGTCCTTTCTACCGCGTAGTGGCTCTCGACTCAGCCGTTCGCCGCGATGGACGCCCCGTAGAATTCCTCGGGCATTACAATCCGATGGTCGAGCCCAACGAAATCAAGCTCGATATGGATAAAATCGAAAAATGGTTGGAAAAGGGCGCAGAGCCCAGCAACACCGTTCGTTCTCTGCTGAAAAAGGCCGGCAAGTAGCCTCGTGCTTCAACATGCAGAAAAGGCTGTAGGCCTTCCTGTATGGTCCGGTTCACATTTGGCAGCTCAAGTTCATGGCACGAGACGATGTGCCAGCCCCGGAGGTGACGTCATGTTGAAAGAGATGATTGAGTACATTGCCAAGTCCTTGGTGGACAACCCGGACGAAGTGCAAGTTTCGGAAGTCGAAGGCGAACAGACCTCGGTGATCGAACTGAAGGTGGCCAAGGAAGATCTTGGCAAGGTGATCGGCAAACAAGGTCGCACGGCTCGCGCCATGCGGACGTTGCTCGGTGCCGCATCTACCAAAGTTCGAAAACGCTCCGTTTTGGAGATTCTCGAGTAGTTTCGGTAGATCGATGACCATGAAGCAACCCGCTAAGGGATTTATCCCTGTGGGTGGGGTGGTCAAGCCGCACGGAATTCGTGGGGAGTTCTGCATAAAGAGTTATGCAGACTCCCCGTCCATTTTCGGCACGATCCCCGCCGTCTATCTTCAGGATGGGAAGAAACCACCACAACCCGTCACCATTGCGTCTTGGCGTGAGCATAAAGGCCTTGTCCTGCTCACGGCCAAAGGTGTGACTGATCGCGATCAGGCGGAAGCCCTTCGTGGTCGGACTGTTTTGGTGCGCGAAGTGGACCTGCCCGAACTGGGAGACGACGAACAATATCTGTATCAGATGATTGGTTGTCGTGTTGTGGTGACGGATGGGACAGATGTTGGTGAATTGACAGGGTATTACGAAACCGCTGAACAGGACATTTGGGTCATCGTCAACGAAGCCGGGACAGAAATTCTGCTTCCTGCCGTGCCCGAGTTTGTTCTGGATATCGACCTTGACGAAGAATGTATCACCATCGATCCCCCCGAGGGACTGCTGGATTTGTATCTGAACCCGGACCCACCCAAGAAAAAGCGAAAACGTCGTCCGCCTCGCACGAAAAAGTCAAAGCAGTCATGAACTACCATCTGGTTTCTATTTTTCCGCATTATTTCGAATCCCCGTTGTCAAATGGCCTTATGAAAAAAGCCGTTGAGAACGGGTTGGTCAATCTGGATTATGTCGATGTGCGGCTGTTTGCCGGAGGCGTCCACAAGTCCGTTGATGACCGTCCTTTTGGTGGTGGTCCCGGCATGTTGCTCAAGCTCGATTCCATGGTGAAGGCCCTTGATTCTGTCGAATCCAAGGGGCGTATCCTGATGATGTCGCCACGCGGCAAGCCGCTGGATCAGGCCATGGCTCGTGAGTTGTCGCAAGAAGAGGACATCACGCTGATCTGTGGCCGATATGAGGGGATTGATGAGCGGTTGCTCGATCTCTATCCCGTCGAAATGGTTTCTGTGGGAGATTTCGTGCTCAATGGCGGTGAAGCCGGTGCCGTGTGCCTGGTGGAAGCCGTGTCCCGTCTCTTGCCCGGTTTCATGGGCCATGAGGATTCAGGCGACGAAGAATCCTTTTCTGCCGGATTGTTGGAATATCCGCATTATACGCGGCCTGATACCTACGATGGGTTGAAGGTCCCTGACGTTCTGCGTAGTGGTGACCATGGCCGTATCGCGGACTGGCGTCGTGAATGCAGTCTTTCAATGACGTTAAATGACCGCCCCGACATATTGCCGGGGGCGACCTTGACGGTTGAAGACATCGATTTTTTACGGGAACAGTCGCGAACTCGACTGGGGCGCAATCTGTACATTGCGTTGTGTCATTATCCCGTGGTCAATAAATTTGGTGAAAAGGTCGCTGTTTCAGTAACCAATCTGGACCTGCACGACATGGCGCGGGTGACTCGTAGTTACGGGCTGGGGGGATTCTACGCCACCACGCCCATCGACGACCAGAAAGCCCTGGCCAATCGGCTGCTTGACCACTGGAAGGATGGGGCCGGAAGTCTGGCCAATCCCGACCGGGCCGAAGCCTTTTCCAAAGTGAAGGTTTTTGACGATATTGACGCTGCTGTCCTTGACATTGAGGCGCAAACAGGGCAATGTCCCCGCCTCGCGGCTACGTCAGCACGGCTGGATCGTCGCAAGAAAGCCGAGCCTGCAATGACCTATCAGGAATTGCGAAGCTGGCTTGCCAACTCTCCGGTTTTATTAATTTTTGGAACCGGACACGGTTTGGCGGAAGAAGTCCTCTCCAAAACCGAAGGCATTGTAAGGCCGGTGCGGTATTTGGACGACTACAACCATCTGTCGGTACGAAGTGCGGTTGCGATTATCGTGGATCGGCTTATCGCGGATGAGTACTAAGAATTTAGGAGACTATCATGGACATTATCAAAAAGATCGAAGCCGAGCACATTCGTTTGGATATGCCCGAGTTCAAGGCCGGTGACACCGTCAAGGTTCACTACCGCATTATCGAAGGTGAAAAAGAGCGTATCCAGGTCTTCCAGGGCGCAGTTCTTCGTCGTCGTCGCGGCACCACCAACTCCACCTTCACCGTTCGTAAAATTTCTGACGGTATCGGCGTTGAGCGCGTGTTCCCCATGCACTCCCCCTTCATCGATCGCGTTGAAGTGGTTTCCGAGGGTAAAGTCCGTCGGTCCCGCATCTACTATCTGCGTAACCTGCGCGGTAAGGCTGCTCGCATCAAGTCCAAGCAGATCTGGGAATAGTCTTCGATCTCGCGGTTACCAGTATCGCGACTCGAAAAATATCACCCATTTTGTGACGATATATATGCCCGGAGTATCTCTTGATACTCCGGGCTTTCGTGGTTGACACGTTGTTGTCGAGTGGTGCCTTCGGCGACTGGGGGAAAGGGAGAGACAAACCCTTTGAAAAGGGTTTTTTCTCTCCCTTTCCCCCAGACCCCCTATCTCTCTTTTTTCCTGAACTTTTTATCGCTCGCTTCGCTCGAAGCTCTTCAGTATCAGGACGCTCTTTCATGGAAAATCAGTCCATTTGCCGACGAGTGCCTGATGCCACCCCCGCCGAAGGCGCACCAAAAAGTTTTGGAGATTCTCAAGAACCTTTTTCAAAAGGTTCTTGAGCCGCCGGAGGCATCTTTTCCTTCGCCTGTTTTTGCTTGCTGGGGGATTGTGATTGAGGCACAACGGTCACGGAGGAATTGATGCACCAGATATCATTGTATTCGGTGAAGGGGTGTGCGGTCACGGAGATTGCGGGCGTTGATGAGGCCGGGCGTGGGTGCCTGGCTGGTCCAGTGGTGGCCGGGGCGTGCATTTTGCCGGTGGAGTATGACCTGCCGGGGCTGAATGATTCGAAACAACTTTCGGCATCGAAACGTGAAGTTTTGTACGATCAGATTCGGGAACAGGCGGTTGCCTGGTCGGTGGGCGTTGCGTGGGCACCGGAAATCGATTCGATCAATATCTTGCAGGCAACGTTTCAGGCCATGGCCCGGGCCGTACACGGATTGAAAGTCGAACCGAAATTTTTGCAGATTGACGGTGATAAAACCATCCCACCACATGCCTTGCAGCACATGATTCCGCAGGAATCCATCATTCAGGGCGATGGAAAGATCCCTGCAATTTCAGCCGCATCTATCATGGCCAAAACATTTCGGGATCGGTTGATGGTCAAATTGGCCAAACTGTATCCGGGATATGGCATTTCCAAACACATGGGGTACGGAACCAAAGACCATATGGAAGCCATTCGAAAACTCGGCCCGTGTCCACAGCATCGGTTGACATTCCGGGGCGTCAAACCGGAAACGAAGAAACAGGAACAGGCTCGGTTGATTTTTTAGGGAACACGACAGATTTCGTTGAAAGGGAAAACGCTCCGTCTGCGGTTTGCAGGCGGAGCGTTTTTTTGATTGTTGACAACGAGACCGGACAAGGCCGGAGTGCCGGTGGTTATTTGTAGGTCGCCATGGTTCTGGCAAAACCGTCCATGGCGCGGAGAATGACTTCTTCGCTGACACAGAATGCAAGGCGGACATAGCCGGGACAGCCGAAGCCGGTGCCGGGCACAGCCAGAATCTTTTCTTCTTGCAGGGCCGCGCAAAAGGCGACGTCGTCCCCGTCCGGGGCCTTGGGGAAGAAGTAAAAAGCGCCTTTTGGCATGGTGTATTCGCATCCGGCGTTGTCCAGAACCGAGGCCATGGCTTTGCGACGGGTGTCGTAAATGGACGTGTCCACGGAACTGCCAAGGGCCTTGCCGAGGATCTTTTGAGCCAGAGCAGGGGCGTTGACAAAACCGAGAATGCGGTTTGCCAAGACAATGGCACTGACGAGCCTGTCCTTGTTTTCCATGGCGGGGTTGACCAACGCGTATCCGATGCGCTCACCTGCCATGGAGAGGTTCTTGGAGAACGAGGAGCAGACCACGGAATAGGGGTAGACATCCAACATGCTGGGCACGGTGACCCCGTCAAAGGCGAGGAACCGATATGGTTCGTCAGCCAGAATGTAGATGGGCTTGTCGCGATTTTCGTTGTGCTTGTGGAGAATGGCGGCCAGACCGTCCAGCTCCTGACGGGAATAGACCGCACCCGTGGGGTTGTTGGGTGAGTTGATGATGACAACGCGGGTCTTGTCCGTGATGGCGGCGTCCATGGCTTCGAGATCCAGCTCGAAGGTCAGGGGCTTGGCCGGGACGGAAACCAGTTTGGCACCGTGGTTCTCACTGTAGAATCCGTATTCCACGAAATACGGGGCGGGTGATAACACTTCGTCGCCGGGTTCGAGCACGGCCCGGAAAAACGAGTTGAGTGCACCAGCCGCGCCACAGGTCATGACCAGACAGTCGGCGGTGACAGGGACACCCTGTTCTCGACTGACTTCCTGAGCCAGCTTTTCGCGAACGTCGGGATACCCGAAGTTGGGCATATAGCCCATGAAAAATGGGGTTTCCGCCTGGGCCGAAAGGTCGGCCAAAGCTTCTTTGATGGCCGGCGGCGGGGGGAGATCCGGGTTGCCCAGGCTGAAGTCGCAGACGGCGTCTTCACCATATTTCTTTTTGAGGGCAATGCCTTCTTCGAACATTTTTCGGATCCAGGAAGATCCTTTCATGTACTCAGCTATTTGTGATGAGATCAATTGCATTTTTCGCTCCTTTGCAGCGTTGACGGGTCACTGTAAGACAAAGAGTGTCTACTCGCAAGACTCTCGGTCTTGGAGAACAATGGCTTTTTTGGCGATGGCGGACGGGGGCAAAAGAGAGGGAACAGTCGGGGCGTTCCGCCTTGCGTGAAGAACGTTTCAGGGCTACATGGATGCAAACAGATGAATTCTTTTTGGGGGAGGGGGCATGGAAACGGTATCGACAGCGGCCCGACAACAGGCGATTATAGAAGAGCAGCGTCAACGCATTCGGGAGCTCGAATCTGAATTGGATAAATTCCAGGGCGTTATGGATTCCATGTCCGATGGATTGCTGATTCTTCAAGATACGTTTTTTGAATGTAACCAGAGCGCGTGTCGAATCTGGAAGGCGGATAAAGGGGAGATTCTGGGGCGGTCTCCGGCGGAATTCGCGCCGGAAAAACAACCCAATGGGCGGAATTCCCGGCTCATGGCACAGGAGAAGATCCGGGCGGCCGCCGAAGGGACACCGCAGCGTTTTTTCTGGAAGGATAAGCGGGGAGACGGATCGCTTATTGATACGGAAGTCACGCTCAAGGCCATGGTCATCAATGATGAAGAATATGTGGTGGCCACCATTCGTGACATTACCGACGACCTGCGCAAGGAACGCAAACGCGCCACCCTGTTTGACCGGATGGAGTGTATCATTGAGAAGCGGACCGAGGAGCTGCGGTCTTCGCATGACGCCTTGAAAGATGAACGCTCGTATCGAACCCGGGTGGAAGAGGATCTGGAGCGAGCTGACATGGAGTTGAGTCAGGTCTTTGAAACGTCCATGGACGGTCTGATCGTGACGGATAACAAAAAGAATATCCTCAAGATCAACCGGGCGTTTTCTGAACTGTCAGGATTCGGGCACGATGATATCCAGAGCAAGAAATGTTATGAAATTTTTCCATGTCAGGGATGTGACGGGGTGCACTGCATGGCGTCGCATCGGCTCATGGGGCGCGATCTGGCTGATTATGAAACCGAATGTCGGGCCGCGTCCGGGCAATTGATTCCGTGCTCGTTGACCGCGACCAAGCTCAAGGATTCTGATGGGGTGCCGCTGGGCATGGTGGTGAGTTATCGGAATATCACGGACTATCGACAATGGGTGGAGGCCTTGCAACATTCCGAGGCCCTGCACCGGATCACCCTGGCGTCCATCTCCGATGCCGTTTTCATCACCGACGATGACGGGCATTTCATTTACATCAGCCCCAGCGTGAAAAGCGTTTTTGGCTACACCGAACACGAAGTCCGGTGGTTCGATACGATTTTCGCCTTGTTGGGTGACGATTTTTATGACCGGGAGCGGCTGGCGAGTTTTGGTGAAATCCGCAATATCGAAGTGTCGGTGTGTGACAAGTTAGAGCGGCAACACGAACTGATGGTCAACGTCAAAAAGGTTTCCATCCAGAGTGGAACCACGTTGATTACCTGTCGGGATATCACGGAAAAGCGGGAGGCCGAGCGAGAAGCCAGTCTGAAACAGGAGCAACTGGTGCAGGCTGGAAAGATGGTCAGCCTCGGTATTCTCGTGTCCGGGGTGGCGCATGAAGTGAACAATCCGAACAATTATATCATGCTGAATTCTCAACTGCTGGCCCGTATGTGGGCCGGGGCCATTCCAGCCTTGGACCGGTATTATGCGGACAATGGGGATTTCACGCTTGGCGGTTTGAAGTACAGCCAGGCCCGGGATCGGGTGCCCCGGTTGTTTGACAGCGTGTTGGAAGGCTCGGAGCGCATCAAGCGTATCGTCAAGGATTTGAAGGATTATGCCCGGCATGATTCCACGGAAATGGATCAGGGCGTGTTTCTCAATTCCGTTCTCAAACACTCCTTGAATCTGTTGGCCAATCAGATCAAACAGGCCACCTCGCATTTCGAGGTCGAGTATGACCATGGTCGCCCCATGGTGCGCGGGAATTATCAGAAAATCGAGCAGGTCATCATCAATCTGGTGCAGAATGCCTGTGAATCCCTGCCGGAAAAACGGTGTGCGATGAGTGTGAAGACCCGGCTGGATGCGGAAACCGGCACGGCAGTGGTTGAAGTCGTTGACGAAGGAGTGGGCATTTCAAAAAACGATTTGCCCCATGTGACCGACCCGTTTTTCACGACCAAGCGGGATATTGGCGGGACCGGACTGGGATTGTCTGTTTCTCACAAGATCGTGAGCGAACACGGCGGCACCCTGGAATTCTTTCAGCGGACAGGCAATGGCACACGGGCCATGTTGATTTTGCCTGCCGAACCGCATTCAAAGTAGGATAGCAGCATGTATACCCCTCACGTCCTTATTGTGGATGATGAATCCGCTTCCATTGACAGTTTTGAATTGATTCTCATGGCCGGTGGCGTGGCCAATATCACCCGGTGTGACGACGGACGTCAGGTCATGTCGCTTCTGGACGAACGGCCATATGATCTCATGTTGCTCGATCTGGTCATGCCCCATGTGACTGGCGAGGAATTGCTTGAACAGATCAAAGAGACGTATCCCAATGTCGAAGTGGTCATTATTACCGGCATCGACACCGTGGATTCTGCGGTGAATTGTATGCGGTTGGGTGCGTTTGATTATCTGGTCAAACCCGTGGATGAAACCCGGCTCATGTCCACCGTGACCCGCGCCTTGGAAATGCGTCGTCTCAAGCGGGAAAATTCCAGTTTGCGGAGCGGCTTCTTGTCCGATGCCCTGGACCATCCTGATGCCTTTGCCGCAATGATCACCCGTGATGCCAGGATGCTGCGCATGTTTCGATACGTGGAGGCCGTGGCCGGGTCGGGACAGCCTGTGCTCATCACCGGGGAATCCGGGACAGGCAAGGAACTCTTGGCCCGTGCGCTGCACACACTGACTTCGGCAGAAAATCCCTTTGTGCCGGTCAATGTGGCCGGGGTGGATGACACGGTGTTCAGCGATACTTTGTTCGGTCATATCAAGGGGGCGTTTACCGGCGCGCAGGGAGCACGTGCGGGGCTGGTGGATCAGGCATCCGGCGGCTGTCTTTTTTTGGATGAAATTGGCGACTTGTCCGCAGCCTCGCAAGTCAAATTGTTGCGATTGATTCAGGAACGGGAATATTTGCCACTCGGTGCTGATCTCCCGAAACCCGCTGAGGCACGCGTGATCGCCGCGACCCATTGCGATCTGGAAGCGGCCCGGGATGATGGCCGATTTCGGGCGGATTTGTACTATCGTTTGTGTATCCATCATGTGCATATTCCGCCGTTGCGGGAACGGCCCGATGATCTGCCGGTGCTGATGGAGCATTTTGTGCGCAAGGCGTCCACGATGTTGGACCGTGAGCCGCCGTCCATCCCGGATCGATTGATACGGGGACTGGCAACCTATGCGTTCCCCGGCAATGTGCGGGAACTGGAATCCATGATTTTTGACGCGGTCAGTAATTGTTCGGGTGATGTTTTGCCCCTTGCATCTTTTCGTGAACGGATATCGACAGAAAACGGGTCCCCGCGAGCGGATATGGACCTTTCAGATTGTATGGTTTTTCCGGACCCATTGCCAACCCTGGCCCAGGCTTCGGACATGGTGGTCGAGGAGGCCATGCGACGATCCGGCGGAAAACAGACCGCTGCCGCCCGGCTTTTGGGAATATCTCAACCGGCCTTGTCCAAACGGCTGAAACGCATGGCGGCGACGGACCGCTGATCTGCCGTGAATAGGCTATAACAAAAGGAATACAATGCCTTTTGTTATACTATGTTTTTAGTTCATTTTTTTCAGATAGATAGAGGCTTTACGCTCTGAAAATATTCCAATTGGAATACTTTCAGGGCTTTTTTTATGCGAAGTATTTTTAATTTTTATTCATATATTTCAAAGACTTTTGTGTTTCATGATTCTGGCATGAATCTTCCTATAGGGGATGCAAACACAGGAATTATTGTATGGATGATAACACTCCAGAAGGGGGAACTATGCGTAAAGACAAGGAAACGGCCATAGGGGAAAGCAAACGCTTTTCGCGGCGTGGCTTTTTGAAAACTGCGGGAAAGACTGCCGGTGGTCTGGCCGCGGGTATTTTTTATTTGAAGGAGTCCGGTTCATTGGCCTTTGCCGCACGCCCAGACGGGTGTGAAGTTCCCCCGGCCAGGTATGAACTCCGTTTTGACCCGTCCGTGTGTGCTGGCTGCGCGTATTGCGAAGTGGCCTGTGCGCAGTATCATGCCGGGGATGCCGATCCATTGGCCAGCCGGAACACGTTTGTGCTCAAGCCCGTGCTTGATTTCATCGGGGTCAGTGCGCTGTCTGCCAATGTTCCGGGATGGCCGCAGGATTTGGCCCGTGCGACGTTTGCCGAATTTTCGGAGAACGATCTGTGTCAGCAATGCGCGTCTCCCGAATGTATGGACGCTTGTCCGGAGAACGCGATCTATGTTGACCCGAAGACCGGCGCGCGCGTGGTCAAGGAAGAACTCTGTGTTGGCTGTGGTGACTGTGAAGAGGCCTGCCAGTTCAACATGATAAAGGTCAATCCACATACGGATATCGCGACCAAGTGTGACCTGTGCGGTGGTGATCCGCAATGTGTTGCCTGGTGTCCCACGCACGCCATTACCTTTCACAAGATTTAAGACTTCCGGGAGAAAATGCTATGACACAAGAAGTATACGGTAATATGGGCGTCATCTTGCGTGTGGATCTGACCACCGGGTCGATCGAACGCGAGGATGCGTCCAAATATAATGAGAAATGGCTGGGTGGTCGGTGTTTGGGGCATTACCTGTTGTTCAATGAAGTGGATGTGGCCAAGACTGATCCGTTGTCACCGGACAACAAGGTCTATATTGGTACTGGCGCATTGGGGGCGACGACCTTTCCCAGTTCAGGCCGGACCCACGCCACGTATCTCTCACCCATGAACTACTCGGGGTGGGGCGATTCCAACTGTGGTGGACATTTTGGCCCGGCACTCAAGCGGTGTGGGTATGACATGCTCGTCATCAGCGGCAAGGCCAGCAAGCCGGTCTGTCTGTACATCGAGGACGACGAGGTTCGTTTGGAATCCGCAGCCGATGTTTGGGGCAAGGGGACCATTGATACCCAGGCGGAACTGATTCACAAATACGGCGAACCTACCAAACTGCTCTGTATCGGGCAGGCCGGTGAAAATCTGATTCGATATGCCAATGTCCGCACGGAAACCACCAACTCCATGGGACGATGCGGTATGGGCGCGGTCTTCGGGTCCAAGAATCTCAAGGCCGTGGTGGCCAAAGGGTCCAAGCCGGTCAAGCTGTTCAAGCCAAAGGAGTTTTACAAGGTCACCAAGCAGCTCCGTGATGAGTTGATGGACCCCAAATTTGGCAAGGTGCATAGTGCTAGCTATGAGCTGATGTCCAAGTGGGGTACGCCCGGTATTACCAATCTGATCGGCACCACGGGTATGGTCCCCATCCGCAACTGGCAGCGGTGCGGTATTGATCCCAAGTTCGACCGTCTGGTGCGGGCTTGGAGCGAGGATCACGGGACCCGTCGAGAAGCCTGTTTTGCCTGTCCTGTGCATTGTCACGCGGCCTATGCCGTCAAGGACGGCAAATATCCCACACGCGGTGGTGGACCTGAATATGAAACCACCACGGCCCTGGGCCACAAGTGTGACATTACCGATGAAAAAATCGTGCTCAAGCTCAATTCCATGTGCAATGACTATGGGTTGGACACTGTTGAAACCGGAGCCATGTTCTCCACGCTGATGGAATTGATGGAACGGGAGTTGATCGACGCGTCATTCATCGACGGGCTTGATTTGCAGTTTGGCAACGGAGACGCCTGCGTGGCATTGATGCCCAAGATCGTGTTCCGCAAGGGATGTGGCGACAAATTCGCTGACGGACCGTACCGTGTGGCCAAGGCGTTGGGCGAAAAGGCCCTGCAATCCGTGTATCATCAGAAGGGCATGTGTGCCACGGGTGTTGAAACCCGGTCCACCATCGGGTCCATGTTGCAGTTCGCGGTTTCGCCGCGCGGTTCGCACCATCTGAACGGACTGCCCACAGCGGAGTGGGTCAACATCCCGCCCGTGGCGGTCAAGGTGTCTGGATTCAAGGAAGGCGGTGATGTCCGGTCCTATCATCCTCAGGCCAAGGCCCGGCTGGTTCAGTATTATGAAAACATGTTCTTCTTGTCCGACAGTCTGGGTATCTGCAAGTTCAACTTCGGTCATCTCGGGTACTGGCACGACAAGGTCGAGGATCTGGACCACATGTACGATCTGATCTGCAAGTCCATCTATTATGCCTCTGGTATCAAATACACGACAGAGGATCTGTTCAAGATCTTTGAGCGGTCCAATCAGATCGAGCGAGCCACCATTGTGATGCGTGGAATCCGTCGCAAGGATGATCAGCCCAACTGGAAATGCCTGAACAAGGAATGTCCGGGCGAGCATCCGGTGGGACCGATTCCGTTGCCGCCGATTGATGGGGTGAAATACAACAAGGTTCTGGACGCCTATTACAAGGAACGCGGCTGGAACCAGGACGGTATCCCGGAGACAAAGCATCTCAAGGAACTCGACCTCGACTTCGTGGCTGCAAAAATGAACAAGGCACTCTCCGTTTAATCAACCAATTCGAAATACGGGGCGGACCATGTGGTTCGCCCCTTTTCATGTGCTGGATGCACGCTGTGTCGAGTGGGGTTTAGTGTGTCAGCCCTTGGGACCAGACATAATAGAACCCCGCCTTGGGCGGCATGATGAATCGGGCGTCCACCCCCAACAGGTTCATGGGTGCCGATGTGGTCGAATCCAGCGTGTTATACGGGTTGTCATTGGGATAGACACTGCGCCGATAGCTGACAATCCGGCTGTCTTCGGGCAATCCGGAAAGGTCCCGGGCTTTGGCAAAGGCGTCCTGAATGTAGCCCACTTGGTCAATCAGTCCGATGTCCTGCGCCTGAGTAGCGGTAAAGACCCGGGCGGTTTTTACGGTATTCATGGCCGACGCGGACAGGGAGCGGTGTGTGGCGACCAGTGTGTGGAAGCGGGCCGCGAAATCATCGATGATGGCCTGGAACAGTGCCTTTTCTTCTGCCGTGGTCGGACGGAATGGCGACCCCATATCCTTGTCATTGCCGGATTTGGAGACCTCGACATCCACGCCGATCTTGTCCATGAGGCCGACCAGTTTGGGACGGATGAACACCACGCCCACCGAGCCGGTGATGGTGGTGGGGTGTGCCAGAATCCAGTCTGCCGGAAGGGCGGCGTAATAGCCTCCCGAGGCAGCCACATCCATCATGGCGACCACGATTCTCTTGCCGGTGCGTTCCTTGAATTGCATGAGTTCGTGATAGATGACATCGGACCCGGTGGTGGTACCGCCGGGAGAATCAATGGTCAGGACCACGCCTTTCACCGCTGCGTCTGCTTCGGCGAGCTTGAGTGCGCTGACCAACTCCTGAACCGGGCTTGGCTTGGCACGGAGCATCTCCTGCCTGGGCTGCGAAGAAATAAATCCCTGAAGGTGGATCAGGGCGATTTTCCCCTCGCCTTTTCCTTCGACCACAAATTCCTTGAGCGGTTCAGTGGCCGGAGACGCGAAGATCTTCAGCTTGGGCGCACACGCCGGGATGGTCAAAATCACCAGCATGAGTGCGAGAATGCAACGGATAGGCATGGGGCCTCCTTTATTCCATTGAAATCCAGGCAGTGTCCTGTTTGGAGCTTTCGAGACACGCTTCCATGAAACGGACGCCTCGCAGTCCATCGTCGCCTGTGGGGAAATCAACGGCCTGTCCATGGATGAGTGTTTCGCAAAAAGAGGTGTAGATGTTGGCAAAGGCCAGCAACCATCCTTCAGGATGCCCGGCGGGGGTGTGCGAATAGGCCATGGCTCCGGGCATGAGGTCCGGGCTGCCGCGTCGTAATGTTCGGGTTGGTTTTCCCAGCGGCATGTGGTGGAGGATTTCCGGGTTTTCCTGAAACCATTCCAGTCCGCCTGTTTCGCCGAAAATGCGGATTTTCAAGCCGTTGACCGATCCGGTTGCGGCCTGAGAATACCAATACATCCCGCGCGCGCCGGAGTCGTATTCGGTCAGGATGGTCCCGTTGTCATCAAGCAGACGGCCTTCCACCAGCGAGTCGAGTCGGGCGGCCAGCCGGGTGACCTTCAGGCTCGTCACGTGCGGAACGAGATATTCAATGTGTGATCCGACATCGCCAAGTGAGAGCGTGCCGCCACTCCTGACCGGGTCGGTGCGCCATTCGGCCTGCATGTGCCCGGTGGTTTCAAGCAGCTCCGCCAACCACCCTTGTGGGTATTCACAGTTGATGAATCGGACCGCGCCGATGTCGCCCCGGGCGATCATTTCCCGCATCTGTCGGACCATGGGGTATCCGGCATAGGTGTATGATACACCCAGATGCAAGCCCTTGTGCCGGGCGAGTTCCACCAGCTCTTCGGCCTGGGCGGACGTGTGGGTGAACGGCTTGTCGCACATGACATGAATGCCGTTTTCCAGACACGTCTTGACGTTGGAATAGTGCGCCTCATTGGAGGTGACTACCACGGCGAAATCAATATCACCCGCTTCGAGCCGGGACAATTCCTCAGGCGTGGCGTACAGCCGGTCCTCCGCCAGTTCCAATTGGGCACCGAGTTGCCGAGTTTTTTCCAGATCTCGGGAAAAACAGCCCGCTACCAATTTGGCATGGCCGTTCAAGGCCAGAGCGTGTCTGTGTACTTTGCCGACGAAGGCACTCGGGCCACCGCCTATCATTGCGTATTTGAGCATGAATTTTCAACCTCCTCCTATTTCCCTATACCGTAGATACATATAAATTTAAATGCGAAGAACGGGAAAATTCCATGCTCCATTCGATTTTTTTGAGAGGAACTTCGTTCTCAGCGTGAAAATTCCCTGTTTCAGACGGCTCTGGCCTCCTGATACCCCCTGTGCTAGTAATCGCAGGCATGGGGTTCTTTACAAAACGTCTCTCAACACAGCGAATCGGTTCATTAGGTGAACGCGCAGCAGCTCGGTATCTGGAAACAAAGGGATACCGTGTGCTGGAACGAAATTGGCGGTATCGTCAGTGGGAGCTGGATCTTATTTGTCGGGATCGTGAGACCGTGGTTTTTGTGGAAGTGAAGACGCGAAAAGCGCACTCCATGTCTTCTCCCGCAGACGGACTGACACCCGCGAAACAGCGTCGATTGGTCAAGGCGGCCAGCCATTACCTGACGCAAAAAGATTTGTGGGACGCGCCCTGTCGATTTGATCTGGCCGCCGTGACAGAAAATGGAACGTCCATGGATGTGGACCATTGTGAAAACGCATTTGATCTCAGTGGAATGAATATATGACTGATACAGGAACGTTGTGGGTGATCGCTACCCCTCTGGGCAATGTTGGTGACATGTCGCCTCGTGCCCGTCATTTATTGACGGAATCAGACGTGGTGCTGGCCGAAGACACGCGCCGGGCCGGGCTGCTTTTCAAGCGACTTGAACTGGAGCACCATGGCCGACTGGTGTCTTTTTTCGAGCACAACGAAGACAAGCGGTTGCCCCGTGTGCTTGAGCTTTTGGATGAGGGGCTTGATGTGGCCCTGATTTCCGATGCCGGGACCCCGCTTTTGTCAGATCCTGGATTCACCTTGGTTCGTGCGTGTCGTGACAAGGGGATTCGTGTTTCTCCGGTGCCGGGACCGAGCGCGCCAGTGGTGGCGTTGTCTGCCAGTGGACTTCCGCCGCTGCCTTATTCCTTTCTCGGATTTCCGCCGCGTAAGAAAAGCCATACGGAAAAGTTTTTCAAGGCCCATCGGGAGACCGGAGCTACTTTGGTGTTTTTTGAACGAAAATCTCGCTTGAAAGGGACGTTGTCCATAGCTTTCGAGATGTTGGGTGATCGGGAATTCTGTGTGGCGCGTGAATTGACCAAGGAGTACGAAGAATTCATTCGAGGCACTCTCGGGTCGATTGCGTCCATGGATCTTGATCTGCGGGGAGAACTGACGGTTATCATCGCTCCGCCGACCGAGTCGGGGCGGACCGATGAACAGACCATTGTCGATCTGTTGGAAGAAGAGCGTCTTGATGGGGGAAAACCCAAGGAGGTGGCCCGGCGTGTCGCTGAACGGGCCAATGGCTGGACAGCCAAGGAAGTCTACGCAGCCATGCGGCAATGAATTTTTCGACCAAGAATAAAACGGGAGGCCGGAAGCTGGGAATGTCCCGGCTTCCGGCCTCCTGATTTTTCAAGAGAATTTCAACGCGTTAGTTAACTGCGATGAAAGGCATTTCTTTTGAAAAAGCAGTAAAAGGAGTCCTCGTCATCACACAAAACAGGATACCGTTTTGAGAAACGAGCCGCACATCGGCGCAAAAAAGAACGTTTTTGCAAGAAGTGTGTCGAAAACGAATGTGCCATCCCCATGAACAGTGCAACTGCGACAAAGGAGACGACAACGCCAAAAAAGAATAATTCCAAATACATAAACTCTACCTCCGCAAAAATTCGGTCTTAATTCTACCCCTTTTTCTTCATTGGTCAATACCCTTTTCAAATTCTATTTTTCACATAATCCAAATTGATGATTGTTGACATGATTTGTCTATCGCGCTTATAAATATAAATTTTGTAAAATTTCATTTCATATATAGTGGTGTGTTTGGCCGTTGGTCCTGAGTTCTATGCGTCCTGTGGTCATTGAGGAGATGAGCTATGGTGCCAGAAGTGCAAATTTTCGTGTCACTTGACTTCTCTTTGAGCCTGTCTCACTAATACCTGTTGATCGTAGATACGCGGTCATTGATTCTATCCAGAGGACTCCATGAGTTTGCAGACATTATTCCGTAAAGTCCTTGACGGGTACTTTCTTGCGGATGCCGAAATACGATATATTCTTGCCCTGCCCGACGACAGGTTGAACGAGCTGTTGGCCTGTGCCCATGCGATCAGGGTTGCCCGATTCGGCACAAAAATCGGGCTGTGCGCCATTATCAATGCCAAATCTGGTACCTGTTCCGAAAATTGTTCCTTTTGCGCCCAGTCTGGTCATCATGGTGCCGAAAGTCCTGAGTATCCGTTGCTGCCTGCACAGGATATTGCCCAGGCTGCGGCCAAGGCCCAGGCCAAGGGGGTGACCCGTTTTGGCATTGTGGCCAGCGGTAAATTGGTCGGGGGACGTGATCTGGCCGGGTTTACCGAAGCGGTCCGGGATGTGGCAGCACTCGGCATGATGCCGGATCTTTCACCGGGAATTCTCGAACCCGCCCAATTAAAAGCATTGAAAAAAGCTGGATTGAAAGGGTATCATCACAACTTGGAAACCTCGGCATCCTTTTTCCCGCAGATGTGTACGACCCATGACTATGCCGAGGACGTGGCCGCTGTTCGAGCCGGGGTTGAAGCCGGGCTGCATGTGTGCTCCGGGGGGATTTTTGGTATTGGGGAATCTTGGGATGACCGGGTGGAGCTGGCGTTGCATCTTCAATCATTGGGTGTGCAGTCCGTTCCCATCAACTTTTTGCATCCTATCAAGGGAACGCCGCTTGAAGGACGTTCGCCTCTTTCCCCAGAAGAAGCCCTCAAATTGGTGGCCCTGTATCGATTCCTGTTGCCGGACCGGGCATTGCGAATTTGCGGTGGGCGACTGACCGTTTTTGGACAGGCGCGCAAGGCTGAATTGTTGAAAGCCGGAACCAGTGGCATCATGGTTGGTGACTATTTGACGATCAAGGGTGGCGATGTGGCCTCCGATCTCGAGGAGATCGGCCGTGCCGGATTGCAGCCGGAAACAGCGTGATGAAACATGACAGATAATTCGCTCACCGATTTGCACCAGCTTGTCTGGACCGCGCTTTTGGCCGCACTTATCAGTGTTGGGGCCTTTCTCGTGGTTCCGATTGGGCCGGTGCCGGTGTCCATGCAGCCTTTTTTCATTTTTTTGACGGGATTCATCCTTGGTCCGAAACGGGGTGTGTTGGCGGTCGGTCTGTACCTGCTGGCGGGAACCATCGGACTGCCGGTCTTTTCCGGTGGTCGGTCCGGGCTTGGACATCTGTTTGGTCCGACTGGCGGCTATCTGTTCGGATTCGTGCTTTCGGCGTGGCTGTGTGGCATGGGGCGCAAGACCAGCCCGAATCTTCATTGGGCTGCCGGACTCCTCTGGGGAATAGGTGCCTTGCTGGCTGTCTATGGAACCGGAATGACCTGGTTGAAATTCGCTTTGGATTTAAGCTGGCAGAAGGCCTTCATCGTGGGTGTCGTTCCATTCATGCCCTGGGATGCCATCAAGATTGTGGCCGCAGTGGCCTGTTGCAGATATCTTATCCGACTGAACCTGTTACCGGGCGGCAACGAGCCAACATAAACCATGCACGTCAAGGGATTCCCTCTTCATACCGATTCTCGTTCCATGGCGTTCGTGCGCAGTTTCATGCGGTCCTATCTGGCTGGAGCGGGTTTCAATACGCGAGGGATGCAGAATATCGGGCTGATGTATGCCATGCAACCCGGGCTTGAATCGATTCATTCAGATCCCAAAGCCCTTCGGGTGGCCCTGAAACGGTATGTTCGCCATTATCAATCGCATCCTTTCTGGACCCCGTGTCTCGTGGGTATTCTGCTCAATGTCGAACAGTCCATCGCCTCGGAGCATTTCCCGCCAAAAATGCTCGCCAAGGTCAAGGATACCACCGCTTATTCGTTGTCGGCCATCGGGGATTCCGTCTTTGCCGGGAGTCTGCTCATTTTTTGGGCCATGGTATCCATCTGCCTGTTGCTCAGCGGTTTCTTGCACCTTGCCTTTGCCGTCGGCCTGTTCTTTTTCATCGCATTGCAGGCCTTTCGCATCTACACGTTTAGTGCTGGTGTTCGTCAGGGATTCAAATTTCTGGAACGGCTCAAACGGTGGGATCTCATCAACTGGGGACGCCGGATAAAATACGCCAATGCGGGCCTGTTGCTGTGGTTATGGGCCCTTGTCTGGCCACAGCCGTATCGATGGTGGGAAGTTCTGCTCGGTGTCAGCGCACTGTTGCTTTTCGGACGGTTTGTCCGGACCGGCCTGCTGTCCAGAGTGTGTGCCGTTGCGGTGTTTGTCGGCCTTGTTGATCTCTTTTCCTGGATAAATGAAACCGGGTGGACGGAATTTGGCTTGTGATTTCCCTTTCAATCAGCCATAGAAACGATTTGAAGAGGTAGGTATATAATGACGGACGAAAGCGCATCAACAGACGCCAATCCTGGGGAGAGTCTTTCTCGACAAGTGATTGTTGCCAGCGAGAACGGGTTACATGCCCGGCCCGCAGGCAGGCTTGCGCAGGTCGCGCAGTCCTTTGAGTCCTCCATTGTTCTGGTCCGAGATGATCAGGAAGTGGATGCCAAATCCATCCTCGACATTCTGACCCTGGCCGCAGAACCGGGCCATGTGCTTGAATTGCGGGCCACAGGCGGCGATGCCGAAGCAGCCCTTATCCGGCTTGAACAACTGTTCAAAAACAAATTCGAGGTCTAAATGGCAGACGCGACTATCTCCGGCATACCCGTCGCCACAGGCATTGCCATCGGCAAGGCCTATTTTGTCAACCGAAATCATATGGCGCATCTGCCTCGACAGACGGTGGCGGCTTCACTGATGCCGCAGGAAATAGCGCGGCTCAAGGATGCCTTTGCTTCGGTTGAGGCAGAATTGACGACCATTCGGGAGCAGGTGCCCGAGGAGTTGAAAACCCACGGCTCGCTCATTGATACCCATCTCATGATGCTCAAGGACCCGAAGTTGGTCAACACGGCGGAAGGCTATATCACGTCGCTTGGTCTCAATGCGGCCTGGGCCTTGGAAAAATCCGTGGCCGATCAGGAAGCGGCCTTCGAGTCCATCAGTGACACGTACATTCGGGAACGAATGCAGGATGTGCGCGTGGTGGCCGATCGGGTGCAGACAAAGCTCATGGGCGTTGAAACGGACCTGACCACCATTTCCGGCCGGGCCATCATCATGGCTCACGACCTGACCCCGGCAGACACGGTCGAATTGCAGGTGGACAAGATCATGGCCTTTGCCACGGTCCGGGGCGGCAAAACGTCGCACACCGGCATCATGGCGCGTTCTCTGGCCATTCCGGCACTGGTCGGTGTGGACAAACTCGAAGATGCGGTTCGTGACGGTGATCTGGTCATCATTGACGGTCTGGCCGGGAAAATTATCGTCAATCCGACGGAAGCCGAGCTGGAAGATTACAACGAACGGGCCGCGAAGTTCGAGACGTATTCCCGAAAAATCAAGCGGCAATGTCATCTTCCAGCAGAAACTTTTGATGGTTCTCGGGTGCAGGTCTTTTCCAATATCGAATTGGTGGAAGAGGTCACTTCGGCACTGGATAATGGCGGGGAAGGTGTGGGGTTGTATCGCACGGAATATGCGTATCTCAATCGGATAGAGCTTCCCACCGAAGAGGAACTGACCGAAAAATATATCGATCTCGCGTCCATCATGTATCCGCGCAAGGTGGTCTTTCGAACCCTTGATCTCGGGTCGGATAAATTTATCGCTGCCTTTGGTGAATTGAATGAAGCCAATCCCGCCATGGGGTTGCGGGCCATCCGTTTTTGCCTGAAGAATCCCCAGTTGTTCAAGACGCAGCTTCGGGCGATCCTTCGTGCTTCGGCCTATGGCAATGTTTCCATGATGTTTCCCATGATTTCAGGGGTCAAGGAAGTGCGTCAGGCCAAGGCATGGCTGGCGCAAGCCCGGGCAGAACTGCGTCGGGAAGGGGTGAAGTACGACCCGGATATGCCTGTTGGAATCATGATTGAGCTGCCGGCTGCGGTGTTGATTGCCGAATTCCTGGCGCATGAAGTGGATTTCTTTTCCATCGGCACCAATGATCTGATTCAGTATTCCATTGGCGTGGATCGGACCAACCGGCATGTCTCCTACTTGTACCAGCCGTTGCATCCGGCAACCCTGCGCGCTATCAAGCTGGTGGTTGACGCGGCCCATCAGGCTGGCATAGAGGTGTCTCTGTGTGGTGAGGTGGCGTCTGATCCGTTTTGCATCCCCATCCTTCTTGGTATGGGAATCGATTCCATCTCCATGACACCGCAAGCCATTCCGGGCATCAAGCGGATTATCCGGCAGATCAACATGCACGATTGTCGGCTTTTATTGAAAGATGTGTTGGAGTGCCGCACGGTCAGCCGTATCAATAATTTGGTAATGGACAATATTTTCAAACACTTTCCAGAGGAAGTCTCCTTTTTCTCATCCCTGCTGGAAAATGACGAGCTGCCTTCATAGGCGAATGACATGGCAAAAAAGAATAAAAGAAAAGTTTCCGCAAACACCATCGGCACCAACAAGCAGGCCCGACGGCTGTATGAAATCCTTGAAACATTCGAGGCTGGCATTTCGCTGGTCGGGAGTGAGGTCAAGTCCCTGCGTGCCGGACAGGTGTCATTCAAGGATGGCTATGTCCAGTTTCGCGACGGTTCGGCCGTTTTGGTCGGAGTGCATATTGCGCCCTACGAAAAGACCGGCATCTATGATCAGCATGACCCGGAACGGCCTCGGCAATTGCTGTTGCACAAGCAGGAAATCGTCACACTTCAGGCCAAGACCGAACAAAAGGGGTTGTCCTTGATCCCCATGAAAATGTATTTCAGTCACGGCAAGGTCAAGGTCCAGTTGGGACTTGGGCGAGGGAAAAACGTTCATTCCAAGAAACAGGATCTCAAGGCCCGTGATATCTCTCGCGATACCGCGCGTCAGTTGGCGGCGTACAAGTAGCCAATCCGCACGGAAGGCCGCTTTAAGTGGTCTTCATCAGTCTGACAATCCCCGCTTTTCATATGAAAAGCGGGGATTTTTTGTTCACGGTGTCGTCCGTGTGGAATATTGGGGATGAAAATGGGATTACTGGAGTTTTTCGACCTTTTTGAGAACCCGCATGGCGTACCAGAATGCGATGATCGCCGAGACCCAGACAATGACGAGAATGGAGAGCCAAAGCCAGATGGTTCCATAGCCGAGAACCGAGATGAACAGGGTGAACAGGGCAAATGGTGCGATAACCTGCCGGGCCAGTCCCATCCAGATGGCGAAGAGTGGCCGTTTCATGCCCTGAAGGGTTGAGGTTGCCACAAAGATGATGACATATCCGTACAGGGTGAAGGCATCGATACGAAGGTATTCCACGCCGATGGCAATGACGCCGGGATCAGTGGTGAAGAGTCGCATCAGCCATTCCGCCAACAGGAAAAGGGGAATGGAGAGCGGCAACAACAGCACCGCGCCATATTTGAGGTTTTTGCGCACGGATTCGCGAATGCGGTCAATGCGATTTGCTCCATAGTTCTGGGCGGTCACGGTCAGTGCCGCGACACTGAGACCAATGCTCGGCAACAGGACGATCTGGTCGATGCGGGTGGCGATACCGTAGGCTGCCGCAGCTTCGGGCCCAAAGCCGGAGACATATTTGAAGATGACGAAAAATCCGAGGGCGACGGTCATGGAATTGAGTGCGGCGGGAAATCCCTGTTTGGCGATGTCCGCATAGATCGAAGGACACGGGATCAGATTCTTGCCTGAATTGGTGACAACCAGGCCGGTTTGGCGGGCCTTGTATCCGAGATAGATGGCACCGAATGTCTGGATGACCACTGTTGACCAGGCCACGCCCTGAAGGCCCATGGCTGGCAGACCGAATCCCCCGTAGATGAACCAGGGATCAAGGGCGATGTTGAGTGTCGCACCGAAAATGAGAATATTGCGAAAGCTTTTGGTATTTCCCTGTGATTGAAGAATGGCATTGAACAGGAAGATTGCCACGGTGGAAATATTGCAGGCGAAAATCGGGTTCATGTACGCCAGACAGGTTTCGAGATAGGAGCCTTCGGCTCCGAGCCAACTGAAGATGGGGCGAGCGAATGTCAGACCGAACCAGGCCAGAAAGGCGGAGACGAAAATACCGAAGCTGAGCATTTGAACGGCAATGAATGCCGCCTTTTTTCGGTTTTTGGCACCAAGTGCCGATCCCATGAGCGCGGTGGAGCCGGTGCCGATGCCGCTGGCGAGTGCCGTGATGATGAAATAGACAGGCAGGGACAGGGCCAGTGCCGCGACCGCGTGCGTATCGATACGCCCAGCCCACCATGTGTCCACCACATTGAACATGGTGTTGAAGAAAAAACCGATCGAGGCCGGAACCGCGACTTGTCGAATAACCTCGGAAATGGGGCGGGAGGTCAGGTCCGTGGTGTCTGTTGTTTGTGTCATGTTTTTTCTATACCAGATTTTGAGGATAAAACCGACCCTGTTGGTAAACGGGGGCATCCTGTTTTGGCCGTACCGCATTCCCCTTGGGTCATGCTGTTTTGGGCCGGGGCAGTATGCCAGAAGGCGTATCGGGAGTATAGTTCCTTTTGAGAACGATTTCAGACAGGTAATAAGTAGTAGTCGCCCATGAGTGGCTGTTTGCTGCCATGAAAAATCGGTGCGTATCCTGGATACGCACCGATTGATGTTTCGGGATTTGGGGGTGGTCGATTCGGAAACACCTGAATGGTTTCCGGTCGATCCTGTGACCCCATGGAGTGTTATTTCAGGCCGAGTTCCTTTTTGAGGAATTCGAAATCGATGTTATTGGAAACCAGTTCCGCACCTTGCTTGATTTTGATCGCGTCGCGCAGTTTGTGCCGGGACAGGATGTCATCCATTTTCTTGGCCACGGTAAAGGTGTCTTCACGGACCATGATGATCGGGGTTTCCAGCACCTCGGATCGGGTCAGGATGATGTCGTTGGGGTAGAGGTTGCCGGTCAGGATCAGACACGGGCAGTCGCCTTCGAGGGCCACAAGCTGCACGTCCGAACGGTCGCCGCCCACGATGATGGCGGAATTCTTCTTCTTGCGGAAATGCGTCATGAAGTTCTCGACCTGCATGGTGCCGATGAGGAAGGACTCCACCACCCGTTCACTCTTGTTGTGGGCAGAGATGATCTTGCCACCGAGCCGGTCGGCCAAGTCGCCCACCTTGATCGCGCCCATGAGCGGATCGCGGGGGATGACACCGAGAATCTTGACACCCTTTGATTCCAGAGAGGGTCCGAGCAACTGATCGATTTCATCCATGAAGTTCGGCGGAACGTCGTTGAGCACCACTCCGGCCATGAGGTCGCCCAGCGCCTCTTTCATGACCATGAGGTAATCGTATTTCAGTTCTTTTTGGAACCGATCGATGATGATGGTCTTGATGCCGAGTTTCTTGATGACGGAAATGGCGTCAGTATCGCAGTATTTCCCCGAATACATGGAGCCGGACCCTGCGACCAGGGTGACATCCTTGTCTTCGGAGACTGCGGCATAGCCTTCCACGATCTTGTCGAGCAGCCCGGTCATCTTGCCGGTGAAGGCCTTGACCTTGAAATCCTGGGTGACCACGATGGGCGTGACCATTTCGGGATCGGCGGAGACTCCGAGCACATCCTGAACGAATGCCGCATCTTCATCACCGAGTTTGCCGTCTATTTCCATGGGCATGGCTCCTACCGGCTTCATGTAGCCGACGTTGAAGCCCTCTTTCTGTAGTCGCAGGCCCAGACCCATAGCGATCATGTTTTTGCCTGAGTATCCTGTTGTCGAACCGATATAGAGACCTGCCATGGAAACCTCCTGAAGTATGGCGTGAGCGGGAGCTGGTCAAGCGTGTACCGCTCTTCTATGTCACATTGCGGAAAAACGAGCCGATGGTCAAGCGCAGGTCCGTGACGAGCGCACCTTCGGCATCTACCAGAACCGGGTTGAGTTCGACTTCCCGGATTTCCGGAAAGTCCGTCGCCATTTGCGAGATGGACAGTAAAATATCTTCGATGGCCGCCAGGCTGACTGGTTCTTCACCCCGAATGCCCCGCAGCAGCGGAAACGATTTGATCTCACGAACAATGTCCTGAACGTCTTGCAGGGTCAATGGAGCCAGTCTGTAGCTGACGTCATCGAGCACTTCGGAAGACGGGCCGGCCAGGCTGAAGGACACCAGTGGGCCGAATTGCGGGTCCTGCGTGAACCGGATGACCACTTCGCGGGCCTTGATCGGTCCCATGGTCTGGACAAGACACCCGGCGATATAGGCATCGGGACGTTTGCGCTGGGCACGGGCCGTGATGTCGAGCCAGGCGTCCCGCACGTCGCGCGGTGTCGCCAGATCAAGGGCTACGCCGTCCACGTCCCCACGACTTGGAATATGGGGTGAAACCAGTTTGAGAGCCACTGGATATTTCAGTTTCTTGGCGGCACGAACCGCCTGATCGCTGGTCCGTACCAGTCTGGTCTCGGGAATAGGCAGTTCATAGGCCATGGCGATGTTCATGGCATCCGCGAACGGCAGTTCCGTGATGCCCTGTTTCATGAGCGTCCGGATGGTCCGTTCAGCCCGTCCCTTGTCGCGGCGGAAACAGACTTCGACCGGATAGGGCCGATGCTCCCATTGATATTGGGCGTGCATGGCGGAAATGGCCCTGACAGCCGGTTCCGGGTAGCTATAACAGGGAATGCCTGCGGCCAACAACATGTCCCGGCCAGGTCCGATTCGTTCATCACCCATGAAACTGGCGAAAATTGGTTTGTCACAGGTCTGGGCCACATCGATGATGGCCTGTGCCGTTTCCGTGATTTCTGCGGAAGCCGTGGGCGTCAACAGGACCAGTATGGCGTGGGTCATGGAATCCGTGGCCACGGATTCCAATGTGGCGCGATATCGTTCGGCCTTGGCATCGCCGATGATGTCGATGGGATTGTACAGGGCGGCAAAGGGCGGCAAGACTTCGGTCAATGTTTCCAGCGTCGAACTGGATGGTCGGGCGAGGTTCAGGTTTGCCGCTTCACAGGCGTCGGCTGCCAGAATACCGGGACCGCCTGAATTGGTGACTACCGTGAGATTCGGTCCTTCTGGCAGGGGCTGTTCAGCAAAGGCCCGGGCAAGATCAAAAAGGGATTCCAGGGTATCCACCTGAATGATTCCGGCCTGCTTGAATGCGGCGGTGGAGGCCACAACCGATCCGGCCAGTGCGCCGGTATGGCTGGACGTGGCTCGTGCTCCAGCTTGCGTGGTGCCAGCCTTGATGAGGATGATCGGTTTTTTGTTCGTGACAGCTTGGGCGTTTTTCAGAAATTCCTGGCCGTCGTCAACTGACTCCAGATAGCCGATGATGACTTTGGTGTCCGGGTCTTCTCCCAGTGATGCCAAAACGTCCGCTTCAGAGATGCCAGCCTTGTTTCCCAGTGAAATGAATTTTGAAAATCCGATGTTTTCCCCGTCGGCCCAATCAAGGATGGCCGAACAGAGTGCGCCGCTTTGCGAAAAGAAGGCGATGGATCCCGTGGTCGGTTTTCCTTGGGCAATGGTCGCGTTGAGGCCAATGGAGGTGTTGATGAGGCCTAGGGTGTTCGGCCCGAGTAGGGTGATTCCCTTGTGCCGGGCCAGTTCCGCCATTTCCATTTCAAGCTCGAACCCGTCGCGGCCGGTTTCCCGAAATCCGGCGGTAATGACGCAGATCGCACTGACGTTGGCTTCGGCCAGCTCTTTCATGGCAGGCAGCATTTTGTCCCGGGGAAGGACGATAATGCCGAGGTCCGGTGGTTTTGGAAGCGCGGAAATCTCGGGAAAAGTCGGAATGTCGAGAATTTTTCCACCTGCGGGATTGACGGGGAAGATTGTCCCCTTGTACCCTGCGGCGATTAAATTGGACAAAATGACGTTGCCGAGCTTGTGCGGATTCCGTGAAACGCCAATGATGGCGATGGATTCCGGATTGAATAAAGAGTGAAGGTGTGCGTCTGATTGCATAAATACAGGGGGTTGAATGGATACCGCTGAACTACAGGATTGTATCCACCATCGGTTTGGTCAAGTCAAGTTCCTGGAGACCGCGCTCACGCACTCCTCGTTCGCCAATGAACAGGACGTGAATGCGGACAATGAAAGACTGGAATTCCTAGGGGATGCGGTTCTTGAGTTGTGTATTTCCGAGGAAGGATTCAAGCGATATTCGGAAGCTCCGGAAGGACAACTGACTCGAATTCGTTCGCAACTTGTCAAGGAACAGAGTCTTGCGTCCATTGCCCGAGATCTCAAGTTGGACAAATATATCCGGCTGGGACGAGGTGAAGAATTGCAAGGTGGTCGGGAACGGGATGCCCTGTTGGCCGATGCTTTTGAGGCCGTACTGGGAGCCGTGTTTTTGGATGGTGGCTTTGAAGTCGCCAAGAAAACCATTTTAAATATTTTCGAAAACCAGTGGCCGGAACAGGCCAAGTTGCCGGAAACAAAGGATTATAAAAGTCGATTGCAAGAAGTTGCTCAAGAGCGTTTCAAGGAACGTCCGGTGTACGTGTTGTCCGGGACCAGTGGACCTGAGCACGAAAAGTTGTTCATGATCGATGTCACCCTGCCACATGGCGAAGTCTTTCGAGGTGTCGGGACCAGCGTCAAACGGGCGGAGCAGGAATCAGCGCGGACCGCGTTGAAATTCCTTTCGGAATAATAAATGTCTTGTTTTTTCTGAAATCAGGAAATTTGTCGTTTTTTTGGCCCATGTCTGGAAACGGCCGGAACCAAACCCCGTAGCATCCGTGCTTCGGGGATGGTTCCGATCGTCTTCAGCCGTGCGTCTCTAGAGACTAACCACTGATGAGCTGCATGGCCATTCTCGGCAGAGAGTTGGCCTGCGCCAACATGGCCACAGCGGATTGGGTGAGAATTTGGTTACGGACGAATTCCGTCATTTCCTGGGCGACGTCAACATCGGAAATTCGCGATTCGGCAGACTGCATGTTCTCGGCCTGAATTTCCAGGTTTGTGATCGTGTTTTCCAGACGGTTCTGCATGGAACCGAGGTTGGCGCGAATCTTGTCCTTGGAGATAATGGCGTTGTTGATCGCGTCCATGGCAGACTGTGCCAATCCCTGAGTGGAAATGGCCTTGCCAGCATTCTGTTCTTCCCAGGTTGTGACACCTGTCTTGAGAGCGGCGTCTTGTCCCAGGCCGAATGCATCCGAGGTGGAACCTTGGATTCCGACATAATAGTAATCTTCAGCACTGTCGTTGCTGGTTCCGAAGTGGATCTTCAAAGGCCCTTCGGATTGCAGCCCCGTGCCATCATGGTCCACTGCCGGGTCGCCGCCCAGATTACCGTTTAAAAGATAAATGCCGTTGAAATCTGTTGCGTTGGCAATACGGGTGATTTCTGAAGACATCGCCTGATATTCAGAATCGATAATCAGTCGTTGGTCAGAGTTGTATGTTCCCGTGGAAGCCTGCATGGCCAGCTCTTTCATGCGGATGAGTTTTTCATCAATGACCTGCAACGCGCCGTCAGCGGTCTGGATCAATGAAATGGCATCGGACGCATTGCGTACGCCCTGATGCAGTGAGCTGATTTCCGAGCGCATAAGCTCGCGAATTGCCAGCCCGGCAGCATCATCGGCCGCCGTGCCGACCCGCAGACCTGATGACAAACGCCGTGTGGAGACTCCCAGACGATCATAATGATCGGTCAGGTTTCTCTGGGCATTCATTGCCATGAGGTTGTGGTTGATAACTAAAGACATCTGAACCCTCCTTGTTCGAGTATCAAATCCATTTGCTCTCGTTAAGCAGTATACATGCCAATACTTTTTTATTGTTAAATATCAGAAAGATAACTATCTAAAAAAAGTCTAGATGGGTTATTTTTTCCCAAAAATGAGGGGGGCTGGTCTGTGCTTTGTCAAGAGTTTGTCGGTATTGGGTGAAAAAAATGCCACATGTATCGGCAGAGGAGGCTGAGCCGATTATTTTTCAAGTGTGTCTTTTTTGAGAGGCGAGAGTGTTGTCTTTTTGAAAAGGCAGGGCTGGGAAAAAGAGAAAGCCCCTGTTCGTCGAGGCGAGCAGGGGCTTTCTTGTGAGTCTGTGAAGTTTATTTCTTTTCGGCGCGTTTGGTGCGCAGCCAGTTGTACCACTGTTCCATGTTGTCGCCTGTCCGGGCGGAAATCGGGAAGATTTCGATGTCCTTGTTCAAGGCTTTTGCATGGTTCTGTGCTTTGTCCATATCAAAATCAACGTAGGGGAGCAGGTCCACCTTGTTGAGCAGCATGGCTGCGGAGATATGGAACATGAATGGGTATTTTTCTGGTTTGTCATCGCCTTCGGCCACGGACAACAGGGTGATCTTGTAGTCTTCGCCCACATTGAATTCGGCCGGGCAGACCAGGTTTCCGACATTTTCGATGAACAGAATGTCGAGGCCCTCGGTGTCGATGGCCTTGAGCGCGTCCATGACCATGCCGGAGTCCAGATGGCATCCACCTTCGGTGTTGATCTGTACGGCCTGCGCGCCGGTGGCGGCCACGCGTTGCGCATCATTGTCAGTCTGGAGGTCGCCTTCGATGACCGCCATTTTGAATTCATCCTTCAGGTCGTGCAGGGTGCGTTCCAAAAGGGTTGTCTTGCCCGCGCCCGGAGAACTCATGAGATTCAGGCACAGGATTTTTTTGACGCGAAATTTGTTGTGCAGCTCGTCTGCCAACCGATCGTTGGCTTCGAGTACATTGCGAACTATAGTGACTTCCTTGGACATGATATCTCCTTAACTCTTATTCCTGCTGGTCATCCACTTCAATGGAATCAATCAACAGTTCTTTTCCTTCCAACACGTGATGGCCGAGGAGTGCTTCGCACTTTGGACACGGCATACATCGGGCATGTTCGGGGCTGAAAACTTCGCCACACTCACCACATGCGACCTTGACCGGAACCTCGATAATCTCTAACTCAGCCCCGTCAAATTCTCCACCCGGGATGAGTGCGTCCCAGGCAAATTTCAGGGATTCAGACACCGCTCCAGCCAATTGGCCGTTTTTGATGGTGACTTTCTTGAGTTTCTGGCCATCATATTTGACCATTTCTTCGCGTAAGATGCCGAGGATGGATTCGACGATTGACATTTCATGCATGGCTGAAAGCAGTACCCCTTTTTACGCATGCGGGCAAGGCTTCCCCCATCCTTGATTGCTTCTTTTTTACATGTTTCTGCAAGGGGTTGCGAAAAAGGATATTTTTTTGAGGAGAATCAGTTGACAACTTCATGAAACTGCTTAAACTTTTCCTAACTTGTTCTCAGGGCGGGGTGGAAGTCCCCACCGGCGGTAACCTGGTTTGCCAGGAAGCCCGCGAGCGTTTCTCTCTGTTGGGAAAGTCTGCAGACCCGGTGTGATTCCGGGGCCGACGGTAAAAGTCCGGATGAAAGAGAATGAGGCAGTCCTGTTTTCGTCGTAGCGCGTTTTAGCGTTCTGCGGCGTCAGGCCGCGGCGTGTGGTACACACGACCCGGCTGCCTGTCTTTGCGCCCTGATTCATTCATACTCTCAGGAGATTCATGATGAATCAGTCTTTACTCAATACTTTTGGTAACCCTGTGCAGAGGGTTGAAAAAGCTCTTGCGGCACTCCGTGATGGTCGTGGTATTCTTGTTACCGACAATGAAGATCGTGAAAACGAAGGTGATCTCATCTTTGCCGCTGAAACGCTCACGAACGAACAGATGGCTCTTCTCATCCGCGAGGGGAGTGGAATTGTCTGTTTGTGCATGACCGATGAAAAAATTCGTTCCCTTGAATTGCCCATGATGGTGGAGGAAAACAGCAGTCAATATCAGACCGCGTTTACCATCTCCATCGAAGCAGCCAAGGGAGTGACGACCGGAGTGTCTGCTGCTGATCGAGTGACAACCATCAAGACGGCTATTGCCGGAGACGCCACAGCCAGGGATATCGCCAGCCCTGGTCACGTGTTTCCGCTTCGCGCCCGTCCCGGTGGGGTGCTTGAACGAGGAGGCCATACCGAAGCCACGGTAGACATGGCTCGGTTGGCCGGTTTGTCGCCATGTGGTGTGCTTTGCGAAGTCACCAATCCTGATGGAACCATGGCCAGAACCCCGGAAATCGTCGCATTCGGTGAAAAACACAACATGCCCGTCTGTACTGTGGACGACATTGTTGCATACCGCAAATCTCGAAAAAGTGAGGCCGCATAACTTTTAGATATCCACTACAAAAAAACAAAATATGCAGGCTCCGTTTCCTAGTAACGGGGCCTTTCTTTTTGGCGTCGGCTTGGGATAGCGGCGCATCTGCACATTTTTCGGGCACCGCTCGATCCTCACCGTAGGAAGACTACGCCTCCGGTCGATCGGCACCCGAGAAAATGCACATCTGCACCACTCTACCAAGCCTTAACTCATCGGGGAGAGAGAGCCGCTGTTGGGGGCGGTGCCCCCAAGGTACTCCAGAAGTTTGGGGTGTCGGGGATATGGGCGATTTGGCTGAAGGATGAAGAATGGGGCCTCGGGGAAAGAGAGTCGTTGTTGGGGGCGGTGCCCCCAAGGTACTCCAGAAGTTTGGGGTGTCGGGGATGTGGGCGATTTGGCTGAAGAGTGGGGTGTCGGGGAGAGGTTTTGTTGGGGGCTATGCCCCCAAGGTATGGTTGGAGTGACGTTTTTCTTAGTGTGGTTTCTGGGCGACGATGATGAGACGGCTGCTGAGGGCTATGATTTCTGGGGTTTGGGTGTATTTCCTTTCAAGTTCTTCAAGGGCCTGAAGAGTCGTCTGGTCCTGCATGGCGGTTTGGGCAGTTGTGCTGGGAGGAAATGTGAGCATGGGTGTGAGTCCGGCCAGCGTATGAACGGTCATCCCCAGTGTTTCAAAGTTCTTCTTGAGTTCCGATGGTCCGAAAAGATGCAAGTCCATGTTCCCATGGGCTGTGTGTTCTCCGGTTTCAAGAATCGTCAAAAATGCCGCCGATGGATCTTTCGTGAAAACTTCGAGTGCCCTGCGATATTTATTTCCTGCGTCGCACAAAACATAGCCGCCGGGGCGGACGACTCGACAATATTCGCTGAATGCCTTTTCCGGATCGGCACATAACGAAATAGGTTCTCCTGTCGAAATGACCATGTCGAAGCTGTTGTCCGCAAAAGGATGCAGGTCGCAGACATCAAATTCCTTCAATATGACCCCGTTCACAAATCCTTTTCGTTCGGCATGTTCCCGAGCTTTTTTAAGCATGACCGGAGAAATATCCGTCAATGTGACAGAATACCCCAGAGGAACAAGATGTTCAGCCCATCGTCCGGTCCCGCAGCCCGCTTCCAAAATTGTCCCGCTGGGAAAATTCGACAAAAGTGGTTCAATATGTCGCCACCAACTGGTGTGATAAAAGCGACTCATGGCATCGTCCGATTCTGTTAATTTCCGCGCTGCATGATATTCCGCCCGTTCGTTCCAAATTCTCCGTAATTCGTCATTATGCATGATGACTCCTTCAGTCTTTGAAAAAAGGATAGGACAAATAGACCTTTTATGTAAAGAAGCTTAACTATTTTTTCAGAATGTCTCCGACGGCCAGAGGGGAACCTCTTGAAAGAGGTTCCCCTCTGGACTCCCCTCCAGAACTTTTTGTCGCGCCTTCGGCGAGGGCATCCGTTATCGATTGAGTGGGATTGAAGAAATATGAGAGAGAAAAGAGGGGATGGGGGAAGAATGAAGAAGCCTTTAGAGAAAAGAGCCTTTTTAAGATTTTTCAATAGAGTTTGTAAAAAATGCAATTTTTTACAACGCCTTCCCAAGAGCCGCACGAGCAAATGCTGCCGACAGCTTTCGCGAAGCGACCCAAAAAGTTTAGGAGAGTCCAGAGAACCTTTTTCAAAAGGTTCTCTGGTGGGTCCAGGGCAAAGCCCTGGTCTCGCTGAAGGCGGCCCCCGGCAGGACAGTTGTAACGACAATAGCCCAAAAAAAAGGAGGAACCGCCATGGTCTGGCGATTCCTTCTTGTTAGTTGTTTTGGTGTGTTGTTATCAGCCGCCGCACTTGGTGTATGCGCAGGACTTGCAGATGTGACACCCTTCTTCGAAAACGAGTGGCTGACCGCAGTCCGGGCAAAGCTCCTTGTTGAGCGAGGGCACCTGTACGTTGACGTGTTCGCCGCTGAGGTAGCGGGATTCGAAAACGTGGGCAATGGCATCCGGAATGGATTTGACCAGATGTTTCTTCATGAATTTGGGATTTTCGCCGCCGATCCCCTTGAGCTGCTCGACGATTTCCCGCACTTCGACACCGGAGCGCAGGGCGAGGGAGACCAACCTGCCGATGGCTTCGGCCTTGGCCGTGATTGACCCACCGGATTTGCCGATGGTGGCAAAGACTTCGAAGGGCTTGCCGTCCATTTCGTTGACCGTCAGGAACAACATGCCCAAGCCGGTGGATATTTTCTGGGTGAATCCGTAAATGACGTCCGGCCGATTTTGAACGACGGATTCTTCTTCCTTGATTTTCTTGTCACTTTCACCTGTGCACAACACCTGAGAGGTCTTGGAACCATCCCGGTAGACCGTGACGCCCTTGCATCCGTATTCATACGCTTTCCAGTAAATATCCCAGATATTTTCTTTGGTTGCGTTGCTGGGCAGGTTGACGGTCTTGGAGACCGCGTTGTCTGTGTGCTTCTGGAAAGCCGCCTGCATCTTGAGATGCCAGATCGGTTCGATGTCCATGGATGTGACAAAGATGGTCCGGAGTGCTTCGGGCAGATGCTCCATCTTTTTGATGGAACCGACGTTGGCGATTTTTTCCATGAGGTTTTCGGAATACGCGCCAGCGTCCTTGAGTGCGGATTCGAAATACGGATTTGTTTCCATAAGCTTGTCGTTGTCCATGACGTTGCGGACAAAAGACAGGGCGAACAAGGGTTCCACTCCGGACGAACAGCCCGCGATGATGGACAGAGTCCCGGTGGGCGCGATGGTCGTGGTCGTGGCGTTGCGATATGGGCCGAGATTGGTCTCGCCAAAGATGGATTCGGGATAGGTCGGGAAATGGCCGCGTTCTGCCGCAAGGGTCTTGGACGCGCTTCGCGCTTCGTCCTGAATGAACTTCATGAGACGTTCGCCCATATCGACGGCGGTTTGCGAGTTGTATGGAATCTTGAGCTGATAGAGCAGATCGGCCCAGCCCATGACGCCAAGCCCGATCTTACGATTCTTTTCAACGGTTTCCGTGATCTGCGGGAGTGGGTATTGGGATGCGTCGATGACGTTGTCCAGAAAACGGACAGCGAGATGAATGATGCGTTTCAGCTCAGCCCAGTCCACTTCGGAATCGTGACCGTTTTTCCCCTTGGCAAAGCAGGTGCCGAGGTTGATGGACCCGAGGTTGCAGGCTTCGTAGGGAAGCAGGGGCTGTTCGCCGCACGGGTTGGTCGATTCCATTTCGCCGAGCTTGGGAGTGGGATTGTCCCGGTTGATGCGGTCCAGGAAGACGATGCCCGGATCGCCGGACTCCCAGGCTTTTTGCACCAGAATGTTGAAGACATCCCGGGCATTGAGCGAGCTGACTTTTTTGCCGGTATTCGGTGCGATGAGGTCGTAGTCTTCACTTTTTTCAACGGCCTTCATGAAGGTTTCGGTCAGACCGATGGACAGGTTGAAGTTGTTGAGTTCGCCATCCCGTTCCTTGGCCTTGATGAAGTCCATGATGTCCGGATGATCGACCCGGAGAATACCCATGTTTGCGCCACGGCGGGTTCCGCCTTGCTTGATCTGTTCGGTGGCGCAGTTGAAAATTTTGAGGAACGAAAGCGGTCCGGACGCCACGCCGCCGGTGGAGCCGACCACGGAATCCTTGGCACGCAGACGGGAAAAGGAAAATCCGGTGCCGCCGCCCGATTTGTGGATCATGGCCGCGTGCTTGACCGCGTCGAAAATGCCTTCGATGTCATCCTCGATGGGCAGAACGAAACAGGCTGCGAGCTGGCCGATGTCTGTTCCCGCGTTCATGAGTGTGGGCGAGTTGGGCAGGAAACGATATGAGGTCATTAGGTCGTAGAATTCACGCGCCAGTTTGCCGGATTTGAATGAGGACTTCGTGTATTTATCTTCCTCCTTGGCAATGGAGGAGGCCACTCGCCAGAACAATTCCTTGGGAGTTTCGGCTGTCGCTCCCTTGGTGTCCTTGCGTTGGTATCGGCGGCTTAAAACTATCTTCGCGTTTTCATTGATAATCGGCTCTGGAAGGCCTGCTGGGATTGTACGTTTTGACATGAAAAGACCTTTATAAACAGTTGAAAGTTAAACTCTTTTTAGTCTGGTGCCTAGAAAGACGGCACATGAATTAGAGATTTTCTAGACTATAGAAAGTGAGCAGAAAAGACCAGCGTAAAATGGTTTTTTTTGATTCGTAAACCATATATTCCCAACCCGCTGAGGTCGTTGAAGAGTCTTATTGTTGGGAATAGTTATTGTTTTTATTTGTTGTGTAGACCGACATTTTGAGAATCGAGTTGTTTTGACCCGCGTTTGAACTTCAATGGTGGTGAGTGACGGCGGGGAATGGCGTCGAATTGAGCGGTATTCATGCACTGGATGAATGCCATGTCGGTTATTCGTAGGCCAGGGCCACCTGACGATGCAGGGTTTCTGTGAGGTCGTGTCCGGCGTCGAGAATACTGCTCGCCGAGTAAATGTTTGCTACCCGGCCATTGCGATAGACCACGACGGTTTCGGCGAATTTTTCCACGTCATCCGAGTCGTGTGTGACCATGATCATGGGGATGTCAAAGGCCTTGAGAACCTTGGCGAGTTCGTTGCGCATTCGTATTCGGAGTGGTTGGTCAAGGGCACTGAACGGTTCATCCAGCAGAAGCAATTTGGGCGACGGGGCCAAGGCCCGGGCAAGGGCCGTGCGTTGTTGCTGGCCGCCGGACAAAGCACCTGGTTTTTGTCCGGCAAGCATCCCAAGCCCGAATATTTCGATAAGCTCTTCGACTCGCCTGGCCAGTGGAGCATCGAGTGAGCCAAAGAGCGGTTTCAAGCCGAAGGCGATATTTTCACGCACGGTCAAATGCGGAAACAGGGCGTAATCCTGAAAGACGTATCCGATATTTCGGTTTCGTGTGGGGATGTTGAGACCGGCCCTGGCATCGAAAATCACTTCTCCGTTGATTTTGATGTACCCCCTGTCCGGCGTGAGCAGGCCTGCAATGGCCTTGAGTGTCAGGGTTTTGCCTGAGCCGGATGGGCCAAAAAGTACCAGGGTTTGATCTGTCGAGAAAAATTCCGAGCGAAGGAGAAATTCTTCTCCTCCGCTCTTCATGCTTTTGGTGATATCAAGTTCAAATTTCATGGAAATGAGTTTTTGCTGAAGTTAGGGACGTTTGAAACCACGTCCTTCCAGAAGGTCGGCACCAGCATCACTGCGAACGAAGTGTACAAAAGCGGTCGCCATGGCTTGTTTGTCGGATTGGGAGAGAACGGCGATGGGATAGGTGACGGGTTTTTCAAGGGGCACTTCTTCAATAATGGTGACATTTTTTCCGGCCTTGACCGCATCGGTGCGATAGACGAAGCCGCAGTCGATTTCATCACGGGACAGATAGTCCAGAATCTGTCGTACTGATTCACCAAAGATCATTTTAGGGGTGAGTGTGGCGTAGAGGTCTTTGGACGTCAATGCGCCCTTGGCATATTGTCCGGCGGGAACCGTTTCGGGCGTGCCAATACCGATGGATTTCACGGCCTGTCCAGTCAGGTCGGCCAGTGTCTTGATGTGAGCTGGATTGTCGGCTGGAGTGGCCAGGACCAGAGAGTTTCTGGCAAAAATTGCGGTGTCGGCCTGATTCACAAAGCCTTTGGTCACGGCCTTATTCATCCATTTGGGGTTGGCAGATGCGTAGACATCAGCCGGAGCACCTTGTTCGATCTGGCGATACAGCGCGCCGGACGAAGCGAAATTCATGATGACATCCACATTGGGATGAGCCGCTTCAAAGGCTGGCTCGATGTCGTTGAAGGCGTCAGTCAGGCTGGCGGCGGCAGACACGATCAATTCCTGCGCCATGGCATTGGCCGCTGTGCCAGCGATGAGAAAGAGAGAGACGATGATGGATGTAAAGGCAGTGGTTCGTTTCATGATGATTCCTTGTGGACTCGTTAGTAACGAGGTTTGAGTAATTTGCTGGTGGTCATGAGGATGATGACACAGACAATGCTGATGATGAGGACCAATGTGTTGGCCAGGGCGTTGTCTCCGGCTTGAACGGCAGAATAGACAGCCAGGGAAAGGGTTTGTGTCCTTCCCGGAAGGTTGCCGGCGACCATGAGGGTCGCGCCGAATTCTCCCATGGCGCGGGCAAAGGCGAGCATTCCACCGGATAAAACACCTCGGAAGGCCAGCGGAAGCGAGACCCGCAAAAAAACCGCGAGTTCGCCCTGTCCCAGCGTTCTGGCTGCATTCTCATATTGAGAACCAACGTCTTCCAGTGCGGCTCGGGCCGATTTGAAGACCAGCGGGAACGCCACGACCGTGGCCGCAATGACCGCTCCTTGCCATGTGAACATCAGGGTGATGCCACAATGCTCATGCAGCCATGCGCCAACAACTCCTCGGCGGCCAATGAAAATCAGTAAATAGTAGCCGAGAACCGTTGGAGGCATGACCATGGGGAGTGTACAGACCGCATCCAGAAAATCTCGTCCCGGAAAATCCCAGCGTGCGAGCGCATAGGCGACACTCACCCCCAGAATCAGTGCTCCAAGGGTGGCCAGACCAGCGACTTTCAACGTCAGGAGAAGCGGTCCGGTAAAGGCTATGTTGGTAAAATCAAACCAGACGGTATCCATGGGTGCTTGCTGCGTTGGATGAGGGTGTATATGGAATACGGATCATTGATTCTCCACCAGATAGGTATGATAAAAAACAGACGATGCGTGTATTATGCACACGGAAAATGAATTGTAAAGTGTGAAAATACTGTCACGAATATTCCAAAACGCGTGACAGTTTGTTTTTTATAAGAACATTGTATCAAGTTATGACGCTGCTATTATGTAGAATGCGGCATAATGGTATACTATGTATTTATATTGTATATAATACGACTGCAAAAAAAATGTGCCGAATTCAATATGGTGATTTATTCACTGTTTTTTTTCTGAATACTTGAATTATACAGCTATCAACCGATGTTGATACAGAATGTCTATGCCGAAAGAGTCTCTGATGCAATGTCTTTTCAAAAAAAGATACGGTGTTGAGACTCGATCAATTCAGAACGGTGGAGCGGAAGGGATGGCTGATTTTAGGGGCGATTGGCCAGTCGTGGACGGAGAAAATCGCCCAGCTCTCGATCAGTCCCCATGGTATGATCGTTCAGCCATCCATTGAGAAAATCGAGCAGTTCAAAGGTCACTGTGGCACTTCCCGAGTTGAATTGCATTTGGAGTTGCAGTGCCTGTCCTGTCAGATCGTCATGTTCTTTTTTGTGATCCGTATATTGAGGGTATTGGTATTCCTGCATATATTTTTCTTCGGTATCGAAATGCTCGACCGTATACACGATGAGGTCGTCGAAAATCGCGACAATTGCGCTGTGTTCCTGCCCTTCGATCGTGGCGGTGTGCATGGTGTTGAGTAAGGTGAACAGGTTGCGATGCTGTTCGTCTATTTCGGCGATACCGATTCTGTTTTCCTCGGTGAATTCGATAAAAGACATTGGGCGTTTCCTTTTGTGAAAAAGGTTAGAGTGTACTGATGCCGGACCACCCTTCGCCGGGTGGAATGCGCATCATGGTTTTGCATCGTTTGAAGAAAATGGAACTGATGGAGTCTTCAGGGCACAGGTGCAGGCAGTGTTCGAACCGTTCGGCAGCCTCTTCGAACTGTCCCTGTCTGTAGGCGGCCAATCCCTCGGCAAAGGGGGTGAGCAGCGACCATTTTTGGGCGGCCAATGGTGCGGGGTCGGCGTCAAAGACTTCATACAACCGCACGGGAATCTGTTTGCCCTTGACCCGAACCGTGTCGAATTCGCGGATGGCAAAGTCCTGCGGGTTCGGAAGTTTCGTGTAGACACTGTCCGAGATGACGATACGGACCCCAAAGGTCTTGGTCGATGATTCTATTCTGGCGGCCAGATTGACCACGTCGCCGATGACCGTGGCCTGAAGGCGTTCGTTGGTCCCGAGTGCGCCGAGTGTGACTTCACCGGTGTGCAGGCCGATGCCGGATGCCACGGGTTTTTCGGCGCGCGCAGCCCTGTCGATATTGAATTGCGTGATGTTGCGTTGCATGGCGATGGCGGCCCTGGTGGCCCCTTCGGCGTTGCCGTCCTTGAACAGCGCGAGTAATGCGTCGCCGTGGAAACTGTCCACAAAACCATCGTTGTGTTCGATCGGTTCATTCACGGTCTGGAAATAGGCGTTCAGAAACTGGATGACTTCCAGATGGGTCATGTTTTCAGCGAGTTTCGTGTAGGAGCGGATGTCACTGAACAGCACACACATTTCATGATCAGCATGGCTTTCCAGCGCAAGGTCGCGGTATCGGCCCTTGCCCAGCAAGGCCAGGAATTCCTTGGGAACAAATCGGGTGTAGGATTTTTGTTGTGCGATGATGTCAAGTTGTGCCTGTTTGTTGGTCAGGCGGAACATGCAGATGCAGAAAATGCCTCCCATCATCAGGAGGGAAAGCGGAATCAGGATCATGAGCAGTTTTTTTTGATACGCCCGGTGCGGCCCGGTGAGTTTGTCCGCAGGGTCATGGACCATGAATATCCATTTCCCGGCATCACTGGTGATTTGTATTCCGGCCAGTTCCGAAATGAATTCACCGGGGTCGATGGTGGCAAAGGTGAACAGCCCGTTTTCCGTCCGGAGTTGTCCATCATCCATGTGTGTGACCTGTGTCCATTCGTCCGGGAATCGGGATTGGAAGGTCAGACCGTGGCCATCCTCCCGCATGAATCCCCATTCTTCGTTTTCGTCATTGGACCGCAGCCAGTACCCTTTGTCATTGAGCAAAATGGGTTTTCCGCTGGCTTCTTCGGCTCCCAGCTCCATAATACGGCACAAGTGGTTGCCGAAATAGTTGAGCATGACCACACCGTGTCTGGTGCCGTCAGCGTCAAAAAGCGGAGCCGCGATCCGCATGATGGGTTTGGGGCACTGTTTGCAGGATGCGATTTTGGTTTCAAGATCCAGGGCGGAAATATAGACCTCGCCGACCTTCAGTTTGCGTGAGCCCTTATGGTAATAGGCCTCGCTTCTGTCCTGTAACGTCTGTTTGTCCGCGATGGAGGGATTCCCTTCCTGATAGTCGATACGAAACAGTTCCATGCCGTCTTTGTCCAGATAGCGGATATTGTCGTAGGTCTTTTTATCCAGAGAGAAGAACAGCAGGTTCCGGGCGAGTGGTGCCGTGAGCTGGCTGGTGAAAACCTGTTGGGATTCCTGCATCTTCGAGAGGAGTCGGACATCGGCCACGATATCCTCGAACTCGAATTTCAGGAGTTGACGCAGGGAGTGAATGGTGTTCGAGGCTTCTTTTGCCGTGCGGGATTCTGTATGGATTCGATTGGCACGGCACAGCGCATACGCCCCGGCGCCCACCATCAAAGAGACCAGCAGCAGTGCGGCCAGGCATTGATAGATCGTTGACTTGAGAATTGTCCTGCTCATTGCGTGTGTCCAATTTTAGGAACAATTACTATATTATAGTATAAGTGCTTCCAGTTTTTTTGTAAACACGAAAGCTGTATCGGGTGACCTCTTTTCTTGGGACGGGAGAATTGATGTGGTTATGGCTGGACGAGAAAGAAGAGGGAAAGGGCACCCCCGCATGGTTGGGAACAGGGGTGCTTTTTGACTGAGTGGCTGAACTATTTTTTGAAGACGTGGAACTCGTAGCCGTAGATATCTGGAAAATCTCTGTACAAGGCGATTTCCTTGCGGGTCATGTTGATGATGGTTTGTCCTTTGGGATCGGTGCCGTATATGGGTTCAATCTCGTTTAGACGGCGTTCCACATCCTCATAGAAGGCATCCCAGCAACGGGTGTCGATGGTGAAATTGTTCAGTGACGTGTACCCGGCGGCTTCCCCGGCACGGATATTTTCCTGTGCCGTGCGCATGGCAGGGTATCCTTCTGCCCAATAGACTTTGACAGCCTCCGGCGCGGTGTCCCGAGCCGTGTCCGAGAGCCAGACCGCATCGCTGAAACAAAGACAGCCGCCCGGTTTGAGAAAGGGTTTCCACTGCTCCAGCGCGGTGTCCACGCCCAGAAAATAGGCGGCACCTTCGCACCAGATTAGATCAAATGATTCCGGTTCGGCCTGGATATCACCCATGTCCATGATCGCGGCGATGATCCGGTCTTCCACACCGGCTTGTTGAGCGCGTTCCACCAGTCTTTCGAGAAAGGGCGGGTGGATTTCCGTGGCTGTGACAGTGCCCCCGGAAATCTGTGCCAGCGGAATGGTTGCTCCGCCCGAACCGCAGCCTAGCTCCAAGATTTCCGGTTTTCCCGGCAATCCGGTGCAGAGGTCGTAGGCGCGTTTGGTGGTGGCGAAATCGCCCGGGCCTTCCCTGTCCAGTCCTTCGTAGATCTTGAAGATTATTTCCATGACTGTTTTGATTTCCTCTTGATGGGGTGTTGTGTCTCATGATTTGTCCATGAATGGACGTTCTGATGGGTGAATATGACAATTTTTTTCTTGTTTGGGAATAAAGCGGATTTACGACAGAATTGTTTTCGTCTATTTGCAGGTGAGCGGTCACTATCATTAATCGTTAACAAGAGAGTTTTCGTATGCGTATTTCAGATCGCCTGACGCGTATCAAACCTTCCGCGACCCTGGCTGTCAATGCCAAGGCCCAGGAACTTCGTGCTCAGGGTCGCGAAATTATCAGTCTGGCTGTGGGACAGCCCGATTTTGGCACTCCCGCCCATGTCTGCGACGCCGCCAAAGCCGCTTTGGACGAAGGCTTTACCCGGTATACGCCGGTGCCGGGCATTCCCGCGTTGCGAAAAGCCGTGGCCGAGTATTACACCCGGTTCTACGGGGCAAAAACCAGTGCGGACAACGCGATTATTTCCAACGGTGGCAAACAGGCGTTGTATAACCTGCTCATGGCCGTGGTGAATCCCGGTGACGAAGTGCTCATTCCCGCTCCGTATTGGGTCAGCTATCCCGCCATGGTGCAACTGGCCGAAGGCGTGTCCGTTTTTGTGCCGACATCCGCCGAAGAACAATATCTGGTGACCGTGGATACGCTTGAAGCCGCCCGGACCGGGAAGACGCGGGTGCTCATCCTGAATTCCCCCTCCAACCCGACCGGCTGTTGTTACACGCAGGAACAGCTTGAAGCTATTGCCAAATGGGCGCGGGATAACGATATTTTCATCATTTCCGATGAGGTGTACGACCGTTTGGTCTACGCGCCGTTCGAGCCGGTTTCCCTTGCCAAAACGTGGGAGAAGTACCCGGACACCATCGCCATTGTGGGTGCATTGTCCAAGTCATTTTGCATGACGGGCTGGCGTGTGGGGTATGCCCTGGCACATGAAGAGCTGGTCAAGGCCATGAACAAGATTCAGGGTCAATCCACATCCAATATCAATTCCATTACCCAGAAGGCCGCGCTCGCGGCGTTGACAGGACCATGGGACATCGTGGACGAGATGAAGCAGGCCTTTATCCGTCGGCGTGACCGTGCGTATGAGATCATTACCGGATGGGGTGCCCCCTGTCCCAAGCCTGACGGCGCGTTTTACCTGTTTCCGGTTCTGGAGCAGTTTTACACCGAAGAAACACCGGATTCCGCGGCCATGTGTTCCCGGATTCTGGAAGAGGTTGGTGTGGCACTGGTTCCCGGGTCTGCATTTGGCGACGACAAGTGCATTCGCTTTTCCTATGCCGTTGATGACGACACATTGCTGGATGCGCTGTCCAAGGTTGGTTCGGTCCTGTTGGGCAGATAATACTGATTTCCCGAGAGTGCAGGGAATGCTCCCTGCCAGATGAAGTCACAGAAAAAAGGCCGCCATGGGTGGCCTTTTTCTTATGCGGCACCATGTCAAGAACTCCCTTTCTTCGTTGTTTTCTCTTTAATTAGGCCAGGCTTCACCCTCGCCTTATGGCGTATTAGTAATGTA
>NZ_WUEH01000013.1 GCF_010468615.1 Pseudodesulfovibrio sp. JC047
AACTGACTTCAATAACAAACTTCAATCTTTCATCCATAGGATTTACCTTTTTCCAGGTCATGGCACCTCCAAGCTGTATGCTTAAAAGTGTTACCAGTGTTCCCGGACTAATGTGTTACCTATGTACCCGGATTGTACCTTTCTCTCCCTTTCCCCCAGACTCCCTATCTCTCTCTTTTCCTTAACTTTTTATGTGCCTTCGGCAGGTGCGCGCGTCAGCGTGAGGCCACAGCTGTCGTCTGGGGTATGGGATGTGGGATGCCTTCGGCGGCCAGAGGGGAACCTTTTGGAAGAGGTTCCCCTCTGGACTCCCCTCCAGAACTTTGTATCGCGCCTTCTGCGAGGCTCCACGACATTCATTGAGTGGGATTGAAGAAGGAGGGGATGGGTTAAGAAGTAAGAGAGCTTTGCAAAAAGAATGCGTTTTAAGTTTTTTATCGAGTCTGTAAAAAATGCAATTTTTTACAACGCTCTTCCAGGGAGCCGCACGAACTCACGCTGCCGACAGCCTTCGCGAAGCGACCCAAAAAGTTTAGGAGAGTCCAGAGAACCCTTTTCAAAGGGTTCTCTGGCAGGTCCAGGACAGCGTCCTGGTCTCACCGAAGGTGCCCCTTGTGGAGGGCTGGTCTCCATAGAAAACGTCTCTTGCGAGGGGGACATTACGCAATTAGGCTGATTTTTTGGAGGTGGAAAACAATCATTGTCATTGGCGTGTGAGTTTGAAATACTGAAACTATACTGTTGTCGTATGGGAGATGCTGTGGCGAATTTGAAGATTGTACCGAATGTTGTCCCTATTCGGAATAAAGAGCTGACGAAAAAACGTCTTATCAGGGCGGTTGGCAAGGTCGTGTCCGAAGTTGGTTTTCAAAAATTGGGAGTCAATCTTGTCGCTAGAGAGGCTGGAGTCGATAAGAAATTGATCTACCGATATTTTCATGGGTTGCATGGACTTATGGCTGCCTATAGTCAAACTGTCGATTTTTGGCCAACGGCAGAGGAATTATTGGGCGAGGACGTGAATTCCATCGAAAGGATGTCGTCTCATGTCTTGATGTCCTTGTTTTTTAAGAGATATCTGAAGGCCATCTTGCGTCGTCCGCATACTCTCGAGATATTGGCTTGGGAAGCGATTGAACGCAATGAGTTGACCGAAGTCTTGGAAGAAGTGCGGGTAAAAACAGCATTGGAGTTCTTTGAATTGATGGAAGAAGAGCCGCCGTCGGATGTTGATTTGACTGCATTGGTGCTCATTATGGCAGGAGCAATCAACTTTCTTGCTGTTCGATCTCGAATTCACCAGAGTTTGGGAGGCGTGGATTTGCAATCGGAAGCGGGTTGGAAACGGATCGAGGATACGTTAGATACACTTTTTGAACGGATGTTCACACCAAAAGAGGCTCGTTGAATTGAACGGGCCTCTCTTGGTGACATTTAGGCTTTTTTTCCTCGTTTGGTCCACAATTTCATTTCTTTCATTTTTTTGCGGCGTTCACGTTGAAGCGATTTGCAGACCAACGGTAATTTCTTTTTATATCCGAATTTCTCTCTGTATTCTTCGGGTGTTAAATCGTGGCTTGCAAGGTGTTTTTTGGTGATGACCTTGAATGTTTTGCCACAGACACAGCAGAGGATAGATTTTTCCCTGATGGCTTTTTTGGGGTCAACGGCGGCAACGTCCGTTGGTGTGAGTGTGTCCCCATCCGATATCGCTTTGATACCCGCAGCAATTTTTTGAACCATGGAAGTGATTTCATCTTCCGTCATTGTGCGTACGCTTGCTTGAGCTTTGACGATTTCCAATGCTTCTTTCAGGTAGTCTTCCATGAATAGCTCCTTGATATACATGTGAATGTGCCATTTTATAGTACAGTAATAGGGAAATGACACATCAAAATTACTAATCTGCGTAACTATACATGGTAAAAAGGCTGACTTGTCAAGGAGAATGGATAATTTGCTTTCCATAAAGCCGTGAGCTACATCAATTCTTGTTTTTTGGGGATTTAAATATATGTAAAAAGACGTTGGCAATTTCTTGATTCCAATGCCTTGGTAACGTATATTAATCCCGTTTGGGAGTGTTGGAGAACAAAGCATCAATGGAGAAGGTACTATGGATTCTGATGAAAACAATGTCCGCAAGCTGGAAACCGTGAACGCCGAAGAGACTGAGGCTTCTTTGCAATCCGAGCCTGCTGCAAGCGTGGTGGAAGCGAATAGGGATATGAGCAAAGTTGCGATTATTGTTTCCCTTCTTGTCGGTGTTTTATTAATAATATTCTTTTTTGGGATGAACAGGAATATTGCCGGACTGACGGATGAAGTAAAGAGTTTGGGCGTGTTGCGTGAAGACGTTTCTCGTCTAGATAATCGAATGGTTGAGATGGAGACTGAGATACCTGGGCAGATCAAGAAGATGATCGCACATGATTTGGTCAATGAGATGGCGATGAAAGCAGCCTATTTAGGGAATACGATTGATGATGAACAACTTCGTGGCAAGATGCAGGAAGTCTTGATGACGTTGAAGGATGTGCGCGCTGACCTCGAAAATTAATCTGTTTTTCAGAATGAATGTTGAGCGTATCGAATTTTTCGATACGCTTTTTTTTGTCGTTATTCATGTTCACTTATGTTCATTGTTGTTTAATTAGGTATTGACATGGCCTTGTTTTTCGTTACTCTGAACAACAGAATGATTAGTGAACAACAAGGAAAAATTTGATGAATAGGAAGTTTATCAGTCTGCGAGAAGTTGGTCGGCAATTACATATTCCGCCGTCAACAATCGTATATTATAAGGATAAATTTACAAAATATATTCCGTCAGAGGGCGGCGAAGGGCGTCGTCCTCGGTATCCTGTCGAGGTGTTGGAAATTTTCAGGAGGATTCGTCAAATGTTCAACGACAACTGGTCAACTGAACAAATTGAGAGAGAATTAGCACTTAAATTCAGTGTATTAATGAATGATCAACAATGTGATCAGTCGTATGATCAGTCTGTCTCGCCAAAGGATTTTATTGATCTGAAAGGCGTTCTGTCTCGCATGTCTGACGTGTTGGACAACCAGTCTCTTTTCCAGAGTGAAATCCGTTCGTTGAGAGATGAGATTGCCGCTTTGCGAGAATTCCGTTTGGATCGAGAAAAGGTACAGCGTGAAGAAATTGAGTCTTTGAAGAATGAGCTTGCTTCTTTGAAACGGCAGTTCTCTGGGCGAGGAGCTTCTGGTGGGCTTGATTTCCCTTCTGCAGAATTTTTGGCAAGTCCGCTGGTGATTGCATCCGGAGGTGAGTTCCTAGGTGTGCAGGGGAAGGGTAAGAAAGCATTTTCTTTGGAAAATTTTGTTCAACTTATTGAGCGCAAAGAGTCGGACTTGATGAAGGTCGAGACGTCGTGGCGTCAGCAGGATGGTCATTGGGTTTTGGTTGTGCGAATGGAAGATAAGGACAGCGGGCGAGAGCAAGATGTTGTCTTGGTTGCCAAGCGGACCGTTACGCCAAGCAAGAATGTCGTGACTGAAATTATTCGGTTGAATGTCGATGGGAATGATGCCCCAGATGCCTTGTTATTGACGCTTTTCAGGCAGTTGCGGATGGTCTTTAAGGATTAGTCTGTTTTTTATTTAATAAAAATCTAGAAAAACTCTTGATTCCTTTGACCGTATTGCTTATATAACTCTTGCTAAATAACCCACAGCTTGTATGTTCCCCGGTTCATTTGGAGGAGAAGGTATGCCCCAGGTCGCAGCAAGAATTACACAAGATCAGGAAAAATGGCTCAAGGACTATTTCAAGACCAAGAGTGCTGGTGCTGAATTCATCCTGCCGTGGGCTGTGGATGTCTTCTTTAAGTCTATTCGTACAGTGTCCAGTGATTTTTCTGTCGCTGAACTAAAGACGATTCTTGAGTCGCACAAAGAAGTGAAGTTGTTGCCCAACCAGTCAAAGCAGGCCTATCTGCTTCTTCGGGTGGAGGAGGCCTGTGACGAACATAGCGTCCATATTCAACACGGTGCCAGTAAATCCAACCTTGAAGTCAAGTTGCGTCGGTTGACGGATTTGCAGGCGACAGCCCTTATGATCTGGGCCACCGCGTATTGGGTCAGCAAGGCGTGGAATGGCGTTTCTGTTGAAGATTACGTCAAATTGTCCTGCGGTTAATTTCGGGCAGTTCGGCCTCTTTATATTTTTTGATGCGATTGTCCCGTTCGGGTTGTTTTGCCTGCGGGGCGTCGTTTTTTTTGGAGGTTTGTGTGAATCGTCTTCCGTGTGTCCTGACTATTGCCGGCTCTGATTCCGGCGGTGGGGCCGGCATTCAGGCTGATTTGAAAACCATATCCATGCTGTGCGGATATGGGGCCAGTGTTATCACTGCATTGACCGCGCAAAACACCCATGCCGTGGGTGATATTTCCGCTCCGTCTCCAGATTTTGTTGCTTTGCAGCTTTCAATGGTTCTTGAAGATATTCAAGTGGATGCGGCGAAGACCGGGATGTTGTTTTCCGCGCCTATCATCAAGGCTATTGCGCCGTTGTTGACCGGCAGGACATTCCCCTTGGTTGTTGATCCTGTGTGTGTTTCAACATCCGGAGCGAAGCTGTTGGAAGATGACGCTGTGTCTGCCATGGTCGAATTGGTTTTTCCGTTGGCGGACATGATAACGCCGAATTTGCCGGAAACAGCGTTGTTTACCGGGATTTCGATTGAGTCTCGGGAAGATATTTTCAAGGCGGCGGATATCTTGTTGGCGATGGGGCCAAAATCCGTGCTTATCAAAGGTGGCCATGCAGATTCCCTTGCAGTGACCGATTGGTTTTTCACTGCGGATTCCGAGCCGGTTCCGCTGATGCAAGCGCGGGTGGATACCGAGTGTACGCACGGAACAGGGTGTACTTTGTCTGCCGCTATTGCGACTGGTCTGGCCCACGGATTGGACCCGGTGGCAGCCATCGCTCAGGCTCAGAAATATTTGAATTTGGCATTGCGAGCGGGGACTCGAATCGGTGCGGGGGGTGGCCCACCCAATCATCTTGCTCCGTGGTTGCAGGAGCGTTCTCGGCAAAACGTGATGGCTCAAGTTGATACCTTTGCTCGCAAAATTGTGGCTATGGACGGTGCACAACAACTTTTTTCTCGCTCAGTGAGCAATGTGGCCGTGGCCTTACCTTTTGCGGAGAACCGTGACGATGTGTGCGGTTTGTCCGGTGGATTTTTTTCCTCGGTAAGAGGAGTCGTTTCAGCGGTTGGGTACCCAGAGTTCGGAGTGTCTGTACGAACCGCATCGGTTCTGCTGGCCGCTCGGAGGGTTCGTGCTCAAACCGGTTGTGCTGTGGCTTTGAATGGACAACCGAAGCTTGTTGCGGCTCTAGATGATATAGGGGTTGAAATTGAGTGGTTTGAACCGGCCCGCAAGCCGGAATATGTCAACGTGGAAAATGGGCAATTGGAAGAATGGGGTGCCTTTGAGGTACTCAAGGAGTATGACGGTCCCGAGACCGTTGATGGTGTAGGAGATCCAGGTGGTGAAGGGCGTGTACCCACGATCTATTTGTGGGCAGTGAATGTTGACGATCTTGTGACGCTTGTCCGAAAAATCGTCGAATTCATGGCTTTTGACCCGAAAGACTCGTAGATTTTTGCTTTTCATTGTCATGTAAGGTTGACATATCTGGTAGAGCTTGCTTAATAAGCACGTTCTTTTCGCGGGCGTGGCGGAATTGGTAAACGCGCCAGATTTAGGATCTGGTACCTTCGGTTTGGGGGTTCGAGTCCCTCCGCCCGCACCAAAAAATGCCATATTACTCGTCTTTCAAGACGCTTCAGGAGGATACATTCCATGGAATACAATGTCGAAGAACTCTCGCCGGTTAAGCGGAAAATTTCTGTGGAAGTTCCCGCAGAAGAAGCCAATGCTGCAATCTCAACTGCTATCGCCCTGTATCGTATGCAGGCTGATGTCAAAGGATTCCGTAAAGGCAAAGTCCCGTCTTCCATCGTGGAATCAAAATATCGGAAACAGATTTACGGTGAAGCCACCACAGATCTGATCAACTATCAGATCAACGAAATTTTGAGTGGCCTGTCGATTCAGCCCATGTCCCGCATTGATGTCGATGCCAAGGAATTGGTTCGTGATGAAGATTTCAACTATGCAATTGAATTTGAAGTCGCTCCTCAGCTCGACCTGCCCGAATACAAGGGCCTCAAGGTAGAGGAACTGGACGTCGTGGTGAGCGATGAAGAAGTCGCAGAAGTCGAGACTCGCATTTTGGCCAACAATGCCGAAGTGAAAGTGATCGAAGACGTTCGCAATCCCAAGGATGGCGAAGTCGTTTCTGTCAGCTTTGGTGCCTATCAGGATGATCAGATCGTTGAGGGTATTCAGGCTGAGAACTTTGATTTGGTACTTGGCGAACATCAGGCTCTGCCCGAGTTTGAAGATATGCTCAAGACGTTGACTGCTGGTGAATCCGGCGAAACCGATGTGACATTCCCCGCTGACTTCATCAATGAAAATCTGGCTGGTCAGACCGTGACCATGAAGGCCAAACTTCATGCCGTGAAAGAGCGGATTACTCCCGAGATGAGTGATGGAGTGGCCCAAAAGGCTGGGTTCAAGGATATCGAGACTATGCGGACAGGTATCCGTGAATCCTACGGTTCTCAGCGTAAGCAGATGAACAAATCCAAAGCACAGTCTGATTTGCTTGCCTCCATCATTGGTGAGATCAAGGATTTCCCGCTGCCGCCCGCCATGGTTGAAGATCGCATCGATCGTCTGATCCAGGATCTGGAATACAAATTGGATCGTCAGGGTAAAGGTTTCCAGTCTTTGGGCAAGACGCCTGAAGAGCTGCGTGGCGATTTCCGTGAAGAAGCTGAGTCCACTGTCCGGACAGAGATTTTCCTGCTGACTGTTGCCAACAAGGAATCCTTGGAAATTTCTCCTGAAGAAATCGATGCCACTTTGACGCAGTTGGCTATGCAGACTCGTCAACCGCTGCATGAACTCAAGAAATATTACGAAGACAACAACCTTATCGTGCCGTTGAAAGATCGGTTGTTGTGTGACAAGGCCTCTGAATTGATTTACGATGCAGCCGATGTCAAAATGATCGCGGCTCCGAGCGAAGAGGCAAAGGCTCCAGCTGAAGCGACTGCTCCTGCCAAGGACGCCTTGATTACGTTTGAAAACAAGGCCGAAGCCGTAGAATGGGCTGTTGCCAATCTGGGCCTCAAGGAATCGACTGCCAAAGGGTATTCCTTGGCCAAATTGCAGGAACGTGCTGAAAAATTCATGGCTGAAAAAGACGCTTAACGAATCTGTTGCACTGCCGAGAATAAAACGCAGCGGCCCGGATTTGTCCGGGTCGCTGTTTTTTTTGCGATGAGCCCTTGACCTTGTGGGTGGGATACCTATTTGTTCCAAGGTTCACGAAAGAAGTTTCCCCTTGTCCTTACAGGGGAATTATCTCATACTACAGAGACGTTAAAAAGGGCGGAAATGGTCGTTGAAGACCAGTGAGAGTACGAAAGAAATATGGTATTTTCGTATTCGCCGTCCGATAAACCTGATAAGATCCCGACAAGGAGATGTTCATGGTCGCCATTCCGATGGTCATTGAAACAACTGGTCGTACTGAACGTGCATACGACATTTATTCCCGACTGCTCAAAGACCGGATCATCCTGCTTGGCAGCGCAATTGATGATAATGTGGCAAGCCTGATTTGTGCACAGCTTCTTTTTCTGGAGTCAGAAGATCCGGAAAAGGAAATTTATATGTATATTAACTCGCCTGGCGGGTCGGTTTCCGCTGGCATGGCTATTTATGATACCATGCAGTATATTTCAGCACCTGTGGCCACGTTGTGCCTCGGGCAAGCTGCCAGTATGGGGGCTTTGTTGCTCAGTGCTGGTGAAAGTGGATTGCGTTACGCCTTGCCGCATAGTCGCATCATGATTCACCAACCGCTTGGCGGGGCGCAGGGACAGGCTTCTGATATTCATATTCACGCCCAGGAAATCTTGCGTTTGAGAGATGAACTCAATGGTATCCTGGTCGAACACACCGGCCAGAAGCTCGGTAAGATCCAGAAGGATACCGAGCGTGATTATTTCATGTCTTCCGAAGAAGCCTGCAAATATGGCCTGATTGACAAGGTCATGCGGTCCAGGGAAGACGTGGCCGAAAGTAAGGGTTAAAACAGAAATATGACTGAGAAAAATACGAATCCAGCCGAATTACGGTGCTCGTTTTGCAGCAAGACACAGGTGGAAGTCCAGCGGCTCATCGCCGGACCCGATGTGTATATTTGTAACGAATGCGTTGCGCTGTGCAATGACATCATGGCGCAGGAGACCATCAGCGAAGAATTCGAAGATGGTCGGTTGTTGCCGCCACAGGAAATCAAGGAATTGCTCGACCAATATGTCATTGGTCAGGAGCAGGCCAAGAAAATTCTGTCCGTTGCCGTGCATAACCACTACAAACGGGTGTTTTACGCCGCTGCGAATTCTGGTGCGGACGACATTGAAATTGACAAGTCCAACATCCTGTTGATCGGTCCGACCGGCTCAGGAAAGACCTTGTTGGCGCAGACGCTGGCACGTGTACTGAAAGTGCCGTTTGCCATTGCCGACGCGACCACGCTGACCGAAGCCGGCTATGTGGGCGAAGATGTGGAAAACATCCTTGTTCAGCTGTTGCAGAATGCCGATTACGATATTGATGCCGCGTCCCGTGGAATCATTTATATTGATGAAATCGACAAGGTCGCCCGGAAGGGGGATTCTCCGTCCATCACTCGTGATGTCTCGGGAGAGGGCGTTCAGCAGGCATTGCTCAAGATCATTGAGGGCACGGAAGCCAATATCCCGCCAAAGGGTGGCCGAAAGCATCCGCAGCAGGAATTCATCCGCATGGATACCTCGAATATCCTGTTCATTTTGGGCGGGGCATTCATCGGTTTGGACAAGATCGTGCAGCAGCGCAAGACCGGCTCCGGGCTGGGATTTGGTGCCAAGGTTGAAGCCAAAAAGGAAATGGATCTCGGCGAACTTTTTGCCTTGTCCGAACCAATGGATCTTATCAAGTTCGGTCTCATCCCCGAGTTTGTTGGTCGTATTCCGGTTCAGACTGCATTGCAGGAATTGTCCGAAGAAGATTTGATCCGCATCCTTCAGGAACCGAAGAACGCGCTGGTCAAGCAGTATAGCAAGCTTTTCGAGCTGGATAAGGTCGAACTGAAGTTCACTGAAAATGCTCTGTTGGCTATTGCCAAGCAGGCTGTGGAACGGAAGACCGGTGCTCGAGGTTTGCGGAATGTGTTGGAAAAAACCATGCTCGACATCATGTACAAGTTACCCGCCATGCCGGACGTGCGAGAGTGCGTCATTAATAAGGCTGTGGTCGAGAACGACATGGAACCGCTTTTGTTGTACCATCAGGAAGTGAAGTCTGCATAGATTCGTTCCGGACGTTGACAATACGTCTGAGAAGATTATTTCCACGGTATCGACGGCAAACACTTCCCTGTGTGGAAGTGGTGCTTCATATATAACCACCGGAGGAATCAATGCCGACCTTTGGATTTGACGGCAAGAAATCCCCTGAAACCCAGACCCTTCCCATGATGTCTCTTCGGGAAGTGGTTATGTTTCCGAAATCCATCGTTCCACTGTTTGTGGGGCGTGAAGCGTCAATAAAAGCCATTGAAGCCGCTGTAGCTGATTATGGCAAACAGATATTCCTGGTCACTCAGAAGACCCCGGAGACCGAGCATCCCGAAGCCGACGATTTATATCGTGTGGGGACGGTGAGCAAGATATTGCAGATGCTTCGGTTGCCTGATGGCACCATCAAGGTGCTGTTCGAAGGGGTTTCCCGTGCGTCTTGGACGCCTGAAAACGACATGATGACCTCTGGAGAGGATGACGAAGAGTTTACCAAGGCGACGTTCCTTCCCTTGGAAGAAAGTCAGGAATCCACTTCCGAGTCCAAAGGGTTGATTCGGGCTGTGCATGAGTCATTGGAAGATTTTGGGAAGGTCAACAAAAAGGTTGCTCCCGAAGCCATTCTGGCCATGTCCACCATCAAGGAACCCGGTCCGCTGGCAGACCAGATCATGCCGCATTTGAAAATTGAGTTTTCTCGCAAACAGGCTATTCTCGAAGAACTCGATCCGTCCAAACGGCTTGAGCGCGTCTATGAATTGTTGCTTGGAGAAATCGAGATTGTTTCCATCGAAAAGCGCGTCAAGGGACGTGTGAAAGATCAGATGGAAAAAAATCAGCGTGAATATTATCTCAACGAACAGGTCAAGGCTATCAACAAGGAAATGGGGCGCGATGACGATCCCCAGGCCGAAGCCCTGGAGCTGGAAGAACAGCTCGACGCCAAACCCATGTCTGATGAAAATCGGGGACGGGTTCGTAAAGAGATAAAGAAAATGCGTACCATGCAGCCGTCCAGTGCTGAATATACTGTGGTGCGAAATTATATCGATTGGGTACTTGACCTGCCGTGGGACGACATCAAGAATGACAAGGATGTTGATATCGAACAGGCCCGTACCATTCTGGATGAAGATCATTTCGGTTTGAAAAAGCCCAAGCAACGGATTCTTGAATATCTCGCGGTTCAGACATTGGTTGAAACCATGAAAGGGCCTATTCTGTGCTTTGTGGGGCCTCCTGGTGTCGGTAAAACGTCGATTGCGAAATCTATTGCCCGGTCCATGGATCGTGAATTCCTTCGCCTTTCTTTGGGTGGGGTCCGTGATGAAGCGGAGATTCGTGGCCACCGTCGTACCTACGTCGGAGCCATGCCTGGCAAGATTATTCAGTCTTTGAAGCGGGTGAAATTCAACAATCCGGTCATTTGCCTGGACGAAGTGGACAAGATGTCCGCTGACTTCCGTGGCGACCCGTCGGCCGCTTTGCTGGAAGTGCTCGATCCTGAGCAGAATTATGCGTTCAATGATCATTATTTGGATTTGGACTATGATTTGTCCAAGGTCTTTTTCATCACGACTGCCAACAGTCTGGAAGGCATTCCGTTGCCGTTGCAGGATCGGATGGAGATTATCCGTTTGCCTGGTTATTTGGAAAATGAAAAGGTGGAGATTGCCAAGGATTTCCTGTTGCCCAAGCAACTTGAGCAGCATGGATTGAATGCGGACAATATTAAATTGTCGGAAAACGCCATTCTCGATATTGTCAGGTATTATACCAAGGAAGCCGGTGTCCGTAATCTGGAGCGGGAGCTTGCGTCAATCTGTCGCAAGTCTGCCATGAAGATTGTGGAAGAAAAAAATCGCGATAAGGTTATCTCCGTGACCAAGCAGGGTTTGGAAAAGATGCTTGGCGTGACCAAATTCAGCTATGGTGAACGGGAAGAGACGTCGCAGGTCGGCGTGTGTAACGGATTGGCATGGACACAACTCGGTGGCGAAATGCTGCTGGTTGAAGTCGTGCTGATGCCGGGTAAGGGAAAAGTCGAGATCACCGGCAAACTCGGTGATGTCATGCAGGAGTCCGCTCGTGCCGCTGTTTCCTATATCCGGTCCCGGTCAGATCTTCTCGGTCTGAAACCGGATTTTTACAAGCAGGTGGATATCCATATCCATGTGCCGGACGGAGCGACGCCAAAGGACGGTCCGAGCGCAGGTGTCACCATGACAACCGCACTCATTTCCGCTTTGTTGAACATCCCCATTCGTCATGATCTGGCGATGACCGGTGAAATCACGCTTCGTGGACGGGTGCTGCCCATCGGTGGACTGCGTGAAAAGTTGTTGGCTGCGCATCGTGGTTTGATAAAGACTGTGTTGATCCCTGCGGAAAATGAAAAGAACCTCAAGGATGTTCCCAAGGACATTCTCAAGGATCTTGAGGTCATTCCTGTCAAGACCTTAGATGAGGTCATTGACAAGGCGCTTCAAGCCGGATCTGAGTCCGTGTGGCACACGAAACACGGAGAGGCTCCGATTGCCGCAGAATTGCTTAAGGACGAATTGCAACGCTCAGCGCGTCAGTAGTTTCCTTTTATATATCAAAACGAAAGGCCGGACAGTTTTCTGTTCGGCCTTTCTTTATGTAAAATTGGTGTCTTATTTGGCTGAAAAAGAATGAAGGGCGTTTGTCTTTTCCAGTGATGAAGCCAATTGAGCGAAGAATGCGTTTTTTTGAAGCATCACCATTCCCGGATTTATGTTTTTCCCGGTTTTTTCCTGTTCGAAATGCTGCGCTTCCTTTGGATCTATTCCGGCAATATGTCGTCGTTTGGCCTCATCCTCGTCGTCATCCTTTTTTTTGGGCATTGTGTGAGTTGCATCCGCAATGCTTGAATGGGGCTTGACGCCGGTGATCTTTGCAATTTCGTTTTCGACTTCCTTAATGCGGGCCTTTTGCTCTTCTGTGGGTTGACCGTCTCCCATGCTTAAGAGTTGGCTGAGCATATTTTTTAGAAAAGCGACACGATTCTTCTCTTCAGGAGTCAATTCTTTTTGGATGGGAAGGGAAGAGGATTCTAGACGCTTTTCTTCTTCGGTTTTTTCGGGAACAAGCGATACGCCTTCCGGGGTAATGTTTCGCACCAAAGAGCGAGCCTTGGGCGTTGTCGGTTGTAAAGATGCTGTTGCTGAAATCTGCATTTGTGCACTCCATTGGGTAAAAAATACCTCTTTGTCACAAATGCAAATATCGCGCCTGGGAAAAAGTGCCGGAGGATGGTCGTTTTATGGGGAAAAAAGCCCTGGAAACAGGCTGTTTCCAGGGCGATCAATTTGATTGATATCTGGGGAGGGGCTCTCCCCGGTGATTATTGGATTTTTGATAACACGTTGTTTCGAATCCAGTTTTTGTCCCACCACTCGAACGGCTGGGTCGGGATACCTGAGACGATGATTCCATAATGGAGATGGTCGCCGCCAGCCAGTCCAGTTGTCCCTGTGTGTCCGATAGTTTGTCCGCGAGTGACTCGGTCACCATTGGCCACGGCAATGGAGCTGAGGTGCGCGTAGAGCGACTGAAGGCCGAGCCCGTGATCGATGACCACGACATTGCCATAAATGCCCAAAAAGTCGGCGTGGACAATGATCCCGTCATTGCCTGCAGGTACGGCTGCCTGTCGTACACTCGCCAGATCAAGGCCGAGGTGTGTCTGGAAATCGACTTTCCTGCCTTTGTACATGTAGTCTCTGGCATCGGCGAATGTCGCACGATTTGCCGCATTGGGAAGCCGTTTGAATGGGCCGGACCACAACATGGTGGGGCTGGTTTGTCGGCCGAGTTCGAGCAGCTTGGCCCGATTCTGTTGCCGCAAGGTGTTGTTGATGTATAGGTACTGATCGAGGAGTGTGCCTTGATTGGGGACAAGTCCTTGAAATTCCGGGATGGTTCGTTCCATGAATCCATCGGAAAGCCTGATTTTGTCATGCCGGAACTGGCGACTATTGGTGTGATAGTTGAATGACCGTTTGGCCGTGTTTCCAGCCTTGTCTGAGGCGGTAATGAACGGAGTGAATTTGTTGGATGGAGTGTCCCATGGGTGGGCAAAAATGCAATAGTACTGGAATTTTCCGGTTGGTCCCGGTTGGAGATATGCGGGGAAGAACCGTTCTCCAACTTGTATTCCGGTGTTTTCTACTTTTTCGGACAGGGAGTAGACCATGAGTCCGCTGCCGCCCTGATTCAGGTTGTTGGTGTGAGATTGGACAAAAATTCGTGGTGGCGTCAGATCCAGCGAGTAGCTTTGCGACGCACTGGTGACTCCGGCGGCTCCGAAGGGATACAAGGACGCATCCCGGGCTGTGATTTCAATGGTGAATTCACCTTCCTTGATGATGCCCGAATCCAGAGACAGGACCTCTTTGGCCTCCATAATGCCGCCGGGGTACTCCTTGGTGACCAGAGGGATACGCTTTTTGCCTTGGATTGCGACAATTTCAAGTGATTTTAAACCACTGCCAGGGTCTTGCACCGAGACGTCAACCGTACTTTCCTTGCCCAGGTTTTGGGTGTTGGGTGCAATGGCTATGGTCGGTGCCGTCGTGTCTCTGAAAATCATGAACAGTCCTGCGCCAAGGGTGCAGATGAGTATGATGGTCAAGAGGACGAGGGGAAAACCTTTTCCGCTTTTCTTTTTTTGAGAGAAGTTCGTTTCGTTACTCATGTTCCTTCCTATTGGTAAAAATCTAGACTATTTCTATAATACTCGAAGAACGGACACAAGGAAAAGGCACAGGAAAAATGAAATTGCTGTTTATGATGGTGTTCCCATGAAAAAAAAGCCGCCCCCTGACAGGAACGGCCCGTGTGTCGTGTGCGAAGGCACTTAGTCCTGATCGTCCAGACCTTCCATGAGTTGAATCGTCAAACGCAGGAAATCTGCTTCTGTTAATATGCCGACCAGTTCACCGTTTTTCACCACGGGCAGACAGCCGTACTTGTGATTAAGGAGAATTTGGGCCGCTTTTTTGAGTGGAGTATCGGTACTGATTGAAGTGATATCCGTGCGCATGATTTCATGCAGGGGAATTCCCGCGTCTATTTCTTTTTGTGTTTCTGGATCAAGTTCAGCCAGATGGGAAATAGTGGCGGAAAGAATGTCTCTATGGGTGATCAATCCGGTGAACACGTTGTCAACCGTGACGATGGGGATATGTCTGATGCGTTGAAGATTCATGAGCTGGCGAGCACTGTGTAGGGAATCGCGTTCCTTGAGTGAAAAGACGGGTGATGTCATAAGGTCATTGACCTTCAGCATGTATTCCTCCTCGTTTATCGGCATTTTCGGTGAAAGCGTGAATCCTGTCAAGGTGGGTGAACCAAATCGTGTGTGTTTTTTGCGGCTTTTGTTGACTTGAGAGGGAAAATCTGTTCAGCATCCCGCAGGTCTTTTCATTGGTGGGACACCGTTGATTGCAGGAGTGTTTGGTGGTTGATCCGGTTCGGTTGAGAAAGCGCATGGTGCGCGAACAGATACAGGCTCGCGGCGTGAATGATTCACGGGTGCTTGAAGCCATGTCCACGCTTCCCAGACATCTTTTTGTCGAGGAAGCTTTGGCCTATAAAGCCTATTCCGACAGCCCGCTTCCCATCGGGGAGGGGCAGACTATTTCACAACCATATATTGTGGCCCTGATGTCCGAGCTGCTTGAGATCGAGCCGGGGATGAAAATTCTTGAGATCGGCACAGGCTCTGGCTATCAGGCTGCTGTTCTTGGGGAAATGGGGGCGGAAGTCTATACGGTCGAGCGAATAAAGAAACTTTTTCATGCCGCTCGTAAACGCTTCATGAAAATGCGCATGTTTTCTGTTAAGCTGAAGCTTGACGACGGGACCATGGGCTGGCCGGACGAAGCTCCGTATGATCGGATCATTGTTACAGCCGGAGGTCCCGAGATTCCGGAACCATTGGTGGATCAATTGGCCGATCATGGTCGAATGCTTATCCCGGTCGGTGAATCCAGGCGCAACCAGATGCTTGTTCTTGTTGAAAAACGTGACGGCGTAGTCCGTCAAACTGATATGGGAAATGTCGCGTTTGTGGATCTGGTGGGCAGTCACGGCTGGTAGTTGGAGGTCTCCTGTATGTCCAAGAACTCACTGCCTCTCAAAGATGCTTTCATGGCGAGTCCGGGTCCTCGAACACTCAAGGCTGGAGTTTTGCTCTGGTTGAAAGGGGTGTGCATGGGGAGTGCCGACATTGTCCCCGGAGTTTCCGGCGGGACAATAGCCTTTATCACCGGCATTTATGAACAGCTTGTAGATGCCATTCGTTCCTTTAATACCGATGTTGTCCGGCGGGTATTGACGTTGGATATTTCCGGGGCCGTGCGCCTTGTCCATATCCGATTTCTTGTGTGTCTGTTGTTGGGAATTATGACAGCCATGATCACAATGGCCGGGATCATGAATACCATGTTGCATACGCATCCGGTGGAAACGTGGTCCCTGTTTTTTGGCTTGATTACCGCATCCATATTTGTGGTTGGAAAGCAGATTCAACCTTTCTCAGCTGTCAATATTGGTTTTGTGCTGTTGGGTGCTCTCGGGAGCTATTTCCTTGTCGGCATGATTCCGGTTTCGACGCCTGAAACATTGCCTTTCATTTTTTTGTGTGGATCGATTGCCATTTGCGCCATGATTTTACCAGGTATCAGTGGGGCATTTCTGCTGCTGATGTTGGGAAAGTATGAGTATGTCACCCGGACACTGAAGAATCCGTTTATATGGGATAATTTTGTGATTATGGCGGTGTTTGCTGCCGGTGCATGCGTTGGGATCGTCTTTTTTTCTCGGATACTTCATTTTTTGCTGCACCGATGGCATGGCGCCACGGTGAGCGTGTTGACAGGATTTATGATCGGGGCCTTGCGAAAAGTCTGGCCGTGGAAAGAAGTCTTGGAAACTTCAGTGATTCGTGGGAAGGTACATGTCCTGCGGGAGCAGAATGTGCTTCCGGACATGGTGAGTGGTGATGTGCTTTTTGCGGTGGGGTTGGCGGTGCTCGGCGTTATCGTCGTGCTGGCTCTTGACCGTTTTTCGCACGATCAGTGAGGCACTGGTGTGATTCCTCGAAAGCCGGGGATAAAATACTATAAAGAGAGAATGGATATGAGCGAGTGCAGCTCCGGCTCCTGTAGTGGGGCCAACAAGGCGAGTGCCAAGTTGAAAATCCAGGATGCGATGATTGAAACCACCCTGGAGAAGATCAAGTACAAGCTGTTTATCATGAGCGGCAAGGGCGGAGTCGGTAAAAGTTCTGTTTCCGTGAATGTCGCGGCAGCGTTGGCGGCTCGTGGGTTCAAGGTCGGTCTGCTGGATGTGGATATTCACGGACCGAGTGTCCCGACCCTTCTTGGTATTTCTGGAACCTTGGATGTGGATCGGGGATCATTGATGGTCCCTAAGGAGTACAATGAGAACCTGCATGTCGTGTCCATGGAGTCTTTGTTGAAAGACCCTGACCAGGCTGTTCTGTGGCGCGGTCCTATGAAGACCTCAGCCATTCGACAGTTTGTATCAGACGTGCAGTGGGGTGAACTTGATTTTCTGGTTGTCGATTCCCCTCCGGGAACAGGTGACGAACCCATGACCGTGCTCAAGACTGTCCCTGAGGCCTTGTGTGTCGTGGTGACCACACCACAGGAGGTGTCGTTGTCCGACGTGCGCAAGTCGATCAATTTTCTGCAATACGCTCAGGCCAACGTGCTTGGAGTGGTGGAAAATATGAGTGGATTGATTTGTCCGCACTGTCATGAATCCATCGACCTGTTCAAGAAGGGGGGAGGCAAGGATTTGGCCGAAAAGTACGGTCTTGACTTCCTTGGTGCGATTCCTCTTGATCCCGCAACGGTTGTTGCTGGAGATATGGGAACACCCGTTGTCCTTCTTGAAGAGGACTCCCAGGCAAAGACTGCGCTTATTGAATTGGCCGACACCATAGCCGAAGCTGCTCAAAAGAGCTTTGAGGCGGCATCGACAACCCACGCTTGAGGCTCCTATGAACAAGAACGTCTTTAATCTGCCCAACTGTCTGACCATGGCCCGTATTCTTGCGGCGCCTGTTGTTGTCTTCCTCCTCTATCTTGAGATGTGGTATCAGTTTCGTTTTGGGTCCTATTTTGCGTTTGGATTGTATTTTGTGGCCTGCATGACTGATTATTTTGACGGTAAGATTGCCAGACAACAGAACACTATTACCAATTTGGGGAAGTTTCTTGATCCGTTGGCGGATAAACTTCTTATTGGCTCGTTGCTCATTATGCTGGTCAAACTTGGCGATGGCTGGGGCGTTCCTGCGTGGGTCGTCATTATCATCATCTGCCGTGAGTTGGCTGTCACCGGGATGCGGGCCATTGCTGCGGAAATGGGAGAAGTTGTTGCGGCTGATCGATTGGGCAAGGCTAAAACCTTGGCCCAGTCTCTAGCTGTTGGTTTTCTTATTTTCCACTATCCCTTGTTTGGATGGGACCCCCGTCCTTTGGGGCAGATATTGTTATATTTCGCTTTGATATTGACGGTTGTTTCAGGTGGTAACTACCTGTATAACTTTTATAAAAAGTGGATCAATGTCGCAGAGTAAGGATGTTTGAAAATGTTTTGACCGGGCAAAAAGCACGCTTTTTGCCCGGTTTTTTAATGGAATTTGTCTTTGTTTTCCATCTCAGCTCAGAAAAAAATGTCTAGACAAAATCAAGAAAAGTCCCGGTCTGCTCGGTGAAAAGTCGAATTAAATACTTGTCATCGTTTAGCAAATTCTATAGTGACAGGTGGGTGGATACATGGTAAATTCATGTATCGTCTGTCTGTACAATTTCTTGGAAAAGTGGTTATTCAATCAGGAGATATTAACACAACCGCGAGATATTTATGACTGACTCCAGTTCAGTGAAACATCTTGTTCGCATAACGAACTGCCTTCAAACAATTTTGGACCTTGAGCCTCAACTTGAAAAGTTGGAGCACGGGCATTCATTATTGGATGAATTTGCTGTGCTAAAGTCTTTTTTGGAAAAGATTGATACGGTTGAGTTGAGTGAGTCTGATGTTGTCCGAATTGAAAAGGCGACGGCGAATTTTCTCAAGGAACTTGAAGTGCCATTGGCGCGAAAAAAGGCTCGTAAAAAAACGAAGCAGAGGCTTCAGTAAGCTGTATGCGTGGTCGAATTGTCCTTGTTGTCTTACTTTTGGTTATCAATCTTTTCCTGCTGGTCAGGTTGATTTGGAGTAATCAGGGGGTTTTTGCGTATCTTGAATTGAAGGGACGATATACGTCTTTGCAACAAAAGATTGATGACGTTGATAGGAAAAGTTTGGATTTGAGTCAGGAAATTCGGAAGCTCAAATCGGACAAGGGGTACCAAGAGAAAGTCGTTCGTGAGCAAATGAATTTTGTAAAAAAGGACGAACTATTATATATTTTCCCGGATGAGAACGGTCAACCCGGCGGAGAAGGAACAGATGAGCGATAAAATTGAGTGGTATCAAGAAGTTCTTTCGTTGGAACCCGGTTCAAGGGTGTTTTTTCCTTTGGCAAAGTTGTTTGTTGAAAATGGTCTGCCCGAAAAGGCCGTCAAGACGCTGCGGCAGGGATTGAACAGGCATCCAGACTACCTTGAAGCGCGGATGCTTCTGGTTGAACTGCTCACGGAGTTGAAACGTGAGGACGAGGTTCACGATCAGTTGCAGCGCGTGATTGATCCTTTGCGGGATTATCCGGCTTTTTGGCGTGGCTGGGCGAGAAGTCTGCCGCCTGATAAAAGTGATTTATCCGTTTTTTTGATGCTGGTGGCATCCAATATTTCTGGGGAAACCATCCGGTGGACCGATGTGATTTTTGAGGGTATAGGCCCTTTGGCCAAGCGTTTGGTCGGTATGCCTCTGCCTCCGCCCAGCGCGCATTTATCGTCGTCCGTTTCGAATGACGAGCATGATGAAGCGTTTGAATCGGGCGAGTTTGAATCGAATGATTCCGAACCGGTGTTTCGTTCTGGAGTTATGGCTTTTCGAACAAAAACCATGGCGGACTTGCTCGCATCGCAGGGGGATGTAGACGGCGCACTTGAAATCTATCGTGAATTGTTGCAATCAACCATGTCCGACGAACGGCGGGCCGAACTTAAGGATCGGATTGTGCAGTTGGAGCGCGGGGCGAAAGGTCCCGCTGTTGCTGAAGATGGAAATACGGATGTGTTAAGTGTTCATGCCAAAAATCGCCTTATCAGTACCTTGGAAACATTGGCTTCCCGTTTTGAAGCCAGGGTGCGGGCTTAACCGAAGCTGAACAGGACCAGGCTTCTGCCATTCGGTGGCGAGGAGCGTCCCTTCACGAAAAGTGGATATATGAAATATTTATTTTTGAGTCTGATCGCCGCGCTGATGTTGCTCGGCGGTTGTGGTGTGTGGGATTCCACGGCAAAATATACGAAGGAATCTTGGGAAACCACCAGAGATTTTGTGGACCCACCGCCGGAAATTGATACGGATAGCTATCAATTCTCCAATCCCAATCAGGAAAAATTGGCCAAACTCATTTCGCCTGTGGACGGGCCTTTGACGTCCCTGATCCGTTTTGTTGACAATACGGATACATTGCCGGGCGTTGATTGGCTTGACCTGTTGCGGGCACGTTTTCCCTGGGTCAATCGGGTTCTTGTAACTGATGAGCATGGTACCATCATGTTCATGCAACCGGAATTGCCGGTCAAGAAAATTTCTAAACCCTTGGTTTTCGAGGGGGTATGGCGGCAAATCAAGTTACTGACAGTCGTGGATTATTCCGATCTTGGGGCTGAGTTGTATCTTGGAAGGCCATACTTTGAAGACGTGACGTTTCGGGGGCTAATTGGTGTTGGCTTTGACCCGAGAAGTTTGTTGCGACTGAGTCCTGCCCCAGAGGAGTTGATAATCATTCATCCGGGGAAGGGAGTATGGTCTCTTGGCGCAGATGTGGATGAAGAAGCCATATTGGCCGTGCAGTGGGAAGAAATTCTCAAGAAAAAAGTGGAAGGGCAGGTCAAGGTTGGTAACAGGTACTACACTTGGCTGACACGGTACGTGGGCGAAGATCAATATGTCTACGCGACACAAAGTGCTGATCCCAATGCGGAAGGTTCCTGGTGGCCTTTTTAAGGAATCACCAGGCAGATAAGGATAAAGAGAATGCCACAGCAAGTTACGGTTACTGAACATATACTCCTGCACCAGAAAATGGTGCCGGGGGCAACAGGCCAGTTTACGCGTCTGTTCAATGAAATAGTTTTGTCAGCCAAGATTATATCTCGGGCTGTCAACAAGGCTGGATTGGTTGATGTTCTTGGGTTTACCGGGGATGTGAACGTCCAGGGGGAAGAAGTTAAAAAACTCGATGCGTATGCGAATAGAATTCTCATTCATCGCTTATCCCGGTCCGGCGTGTTGTGCGCGATGGCCTCCGAGGAAAATGCCGATGTGATTGAGGTTTCCGAATCGTTGCCTCGTGGTGAATATATCATTATTTTTGATCCGCTGGATGGGTCGTCCAACATTGATGTCAATGTTAATATCGGGACGATTTTTTCCATATTCAAACGCAAAAGCAGTTCGGATGCTGCGTTGATGTCCGGCGATGTGCTCCAGCAGGGAAATGAACAGGTTGCGGCTGGCTATATTTTATATGGCTCTTCGACCATGTTGGTTTTCACCTGTGGCGATGGGGTTCATGGATTCACGCTTGATCCGAGTGTGGGCGAATTCATTTTGTCACATCCGAATATCCGTATTCCTGAGCAGGGCAAGATTTATTCTGTCAACGAAGGGTACGAACGGTATTGGGACCGTGAAACGAAAAAGACCCTGGCGTATTTCAAGTCTCCAAAGAACGCGCTTCGTAAACCCTACAGTGGGCGCTACATAGGGTCATTGGTTGCCGATTTTCATCGGAATCTGTTGTATGGTGGTATTTTCATGTATCCGGCCGACTTGCGCGATCCGAAAAAACCAACGGGCAAATTGCGGTTGACCTGCGAGTGCAACCCGATGGCTTTTCTCGCTGAACAGGCCGGTGGAATGGCCATTGATGGAGTGAATCGGATCATGGATATTGATCCAGAGCACTTGCATCAGCGCGTTCCCTTTTTCTGTGGTTCCCGGAATGATGTCCAGATTGTACAGGATATCTTCGTTGCCGGTGCCCGGAGGCAAAAGAAGAAATAATGCTCATTCTTGGAATTGAGACGTCGTGCGATGAAACAGCGGTTGCACTTGTGCAGGATGGGCGTCTTCTGGGCGAAAAACTTGCGACCCAGATCGATACCCATGCCTTGTTCGGCGGCGTGGTGCCGGAAATCGCCTCTCGTGAACATCTACGTGTGTTGCCACGCCTTTTTCGTGAATTGATGACAGAGACCGACACTGAGCCGGTGGATATTGACGCGGTGGCTGTGGCCCGTGGTCCTGGACTGCTCGGAAGTTTGTTGGTGGGAGTCAGCTTTGCAAAAGCACTGTGTCTTTCGACTGGCGCTTCGTTGATCGGGGTGAATCATCTTTGGGCGCATCTTCTGGCACCGGGATTGACCGGTGAAATTCAGTTCCCGGCATTGGGGCTGCTCGTCTCCGGCGGACATACTCATATTTACAGGATTTCGTCCCCCGTTGAATTTGAACTTTTGGGACGGACATTGGATGACGCGGCTGGTGAGGCCTTTGACAAGGTCGCCAAACGTTTGAATTTTCCGTATCCCGGTGGTCGGTATATCGATGAATTGGGGCAGGAAAGTGTCCCCGATACAACACTGTTTCCCCGACCGTATATCGACAATAATTCACTGGATTTCAGTTTCAGCGGGTTGAAAACAGCGGTTGCCAATTATGTGACGACTCAGCCTGAACTGGTGTTTGATACCATGGCTGATTCTGAGGCGATTGCCGCCTTGAGCGGTGAAAAGCGAGCTGCCTTGGCCCGAGTTTGTGCTTCTTTCAATTGGAGTGTTTCCGACACCTTGCGAATCAAGGTGGAGCGGGCGTTGAAACGAAGCGGTCCGATGAAAAGTTTGATCGTGGCCGGTGGAGTGGCAGCGAACTTCGGCGTCCGTGAAACCATGAAGGGCGTTGCTGAGAAATATGGTCTGCGGTTGACCTTGCCGGAATTGAACTTATGTACAGATAACGGCGCAATGATCGCTTTTGCCGGATGGCAATTTGCCAAGGCGGGATATTCCCATACCCTTGAGCTGGAAGCGGTTCCACGGGGAAGAGTGGTTCCACAGGACTGGATTCATTCAGGTGGCCCCTTGGAGAGATAAACAGAATTTACTGCGTCCTTCTTGACAGTAGTGTACATGGGGACCTATTTTGAATAAATTGTGAAAACAATTGCGGCGATAATTCGCTGCGGACGATCCCTGGATAGAATTGTATATGACGGCCGTAAGCCGAGAAAAAAAGGAGAATTCCATGGCGAACCAGATTACCGATGGTAGTTTTGAACAGGATGTGTTGCAGAGCGATGTCCCTGTGCTTATTGATTTTTGGGCTCCCTGGTGTGGGCCTTGCCGTGCAATGGGACCTGTCATTGACGAACTGGCTGAAGAATTCACAGGCCAGATCAAGATCGTTAAAATGAATGTGGACGAAAATTCCGCAACTCCCGGCAAATACGGTATTCGTGCCATTCCGACATTGATTCTTTTTAAAGATGGTGAAGTTGTTGACCAGAGCACTGGTGCCGTCTCCAAGAGCAGTATCAAGGAAATGATCACCAAGAAGGCATTGTAATATATGAAATCTTATGACGCCGTAGTCATAGGGGGCGGCCCGGCAGGAATGACGGCTGCCCTTTATCTTTTGCGGGCCGGTGTAAAAGTCCTCATGATTGAGAAGCTGTCTCCGGGCGGCCAGGTCTTGATGACTGCCGAAATTGAAAATTATCCCGGGTTCCCCAAGGGGCTTCAGGGATGGGAATTGGCTGATAAATTCGCAGCTCACTTGGACGAATACGAGCTTGATCGCATCAGTGATGAAGTCAAAAGTATCACCGTTGGGAATCCGCTTCATACCATCACTGTCGGTGATGAAACGGTTGAGACCAAGACGATTATTTTGGCCACTGGATCACGCTACCGGAAGCTTGGTGTTCCTGGCGAAGAACGTTTGCTTGGCCGGGGGGTCTCTTATTGTGCCCTGTGCGATGGCAATTTCTTTCGTGATCGGGACGTTGCTGTCATTGGTGGGGGCAATTCCGCTTTGGAAGAAGCCCTGTATCTGGCTCGTCTCGTGAACAAGGTGTATCTTATTCACCGGCGTGAAGATTTTCGAGGTCTTCAATGCTATCAGGATAAATGCACCACACATGAGAAAATCGAGATTATTCGGAATACCGTTGTCGATGAAATCCAGGGAAAAGATGATCTTGAAACATTGGCTTTGCGCAATGTCTCGACGAACGAAACGTCCCAGTTGACGCTGGATGGCACGTTTATCTTTATCGGATTTGAGCCGATCATGGACTATGTCCCTGATACCATTACGAAAGAGCCCAATGGTGTCGTGACTGATGTTGAAATGCGTACCAATGTTCCTGGTGTCTTTGCCGCTGGAGATATCCGCGCAAAAATGTGCCGTCAGGTTGCATCCGCCGTTGGCGACGGGGCTACCGCAGCCACCGCAGCGTTTTCATATCTTGAGCAGTTGGGCGATTAGGAGTCCGTATGCGTCGTTTATTGATCCCTGTGGTTCTTGTCGTTCTTGTGTCCTTGAATGGGTGCGTCTGGATCGACAACTATTTTCTTCCTCCGCCCGAGGATACAGCCCAAGAATTGTATGAAGCTGGCGTGGAAGCCCTGAATGAAAAGGACTATGGCGATGCTCAGGACTATTTTTCGAAATTGAAGGACAGATTCCCCTTCAGCCCCTTTGCGTTGAAGGGGGAATTGGCCTTGGGCGATGCGTATTTTCTTGATGAAGAATTCCTTTTGGCCCTGGAGGCATATAAAGAGTTTGAGGCGTTACATCCAAGTAACGACAATATTCCCTATGTGTTGTATCAGATCGCCAACGCCAACATCAGCATGTTCAAGTCTATTGATCGGCGTCAGGAAAACATCAAGGAAGGGTTGGAATATCTCTACCGTTTGGCCGAGACCTATCCCAAATCTCAGTACGCGGAGCAGGCCAAGCATTTAATCGTCAAGAGTCGTCGGATATTGGCTGAACACGAAGTGTACATGGCTGATTTTTTCTGGCGGACAGAACAATATGGTCCGGCTTGGCATCGATATCAGTATGTTGTGGAGAATTTCTCTGACATTGCCGACTTGCGGGACTACTCCATCAAGCGTGCTGAATACTCCTATTTTGAGTATCAGAAGACCTTGTCCGAGGAGGAGCGCCAACGTATTCAGGGAAGCTGGATGCGCTGGATCAAGCAGTGGTTATAATTTAAAAAAAAGGTGAATGGGCGAGTTACGCTATGCAGAAAACGGTGTTTGAGTTTCCACACTCTATCGACGAACTCGGTGTTGACGACACCCTTTTTGCGCAAGCGTATGCAGAAACAGCCGCCCCTCATCGAGCGCTTTTAAAAACGTGTATTGCCCGTTTATACGATTGGTATGGTGGGGGAAGTCGTCGTGGAGGCCGCGTTGAAAGATCGTGGCGCGGTGGATTTGATTCTCTTCATGCTTTTCAGCCGGTGGATTTTTGTGTCGTCCTTTGTGACGCAGCCATGGAATCCCCGGCCCGATTACTCGCCGCAGTGGTCCCTGCACTGACCAGCGGTATCGCCAATGTTTTGGTGGTCCGTCATGGTGATGGAGTATGGCCATCGTCTTTGTTAACGGCTTTGGAGCTGGCGGGTCATGATCAGGTTGTGGACATGTCGTCAGATCAGATTTCGGCCTTGCTTGATGAATTGGCAACCGGCAGTGCGTCGGGACTGATTATTGACATGACTGCATCGGAGACTGATCTGGTTCGTCTCCATCCTCTGCCAAGCAGAATCTCCGTCTTTTCTCCTGTTTTTGAAAAGAATATTGCGATTTGGATGGATACGGACACGCCGATCGATCTGGATGCACTCGCCTTTGCCCAGCCTGATGTCTCCTGCGTGGTTGCTGGTGCCGAAGGTTTTTTCCCTTCTGAAAAATTTACGTATATCGGAAATGATTTCAATACCTTTCTCGCGGCTATCGAAGATGTTGTCTTTGTCCCGCAGCCATTGGTTAATGATGTCCTGATGCGGTCTCGGATCGTTTTGGGACCTGGGCATGAAGGGTGTTGGATGTGGCCGGATCTTCGTCCTGAACAATTTCATATTCACCGTACCGCCTGGACTATCGGAGCCTGAAAGTGAGCAAGAGCAACGCCCCTTCAGCGAAGGTGCTTGGCACGCTTCGCAATATTGGTATTATCGCACACATTGACGCAGGGAAAACAACCCTGACAGAACGTATTCTGTATTACTCCGGAAAGATTCATCGAATTGGTGAAGTCCATGAGGGCACGGCCACCATGGATTACATGCCGGAAGAGCAGGAGCGGGGTATTACCATTATGTCCGCTGTGACGTCCTGTCGTTGGGATCCGTGCATGATTAATATCATCGACACGCCCGGCCATGTCGATTTCACCATTGAGGTGGAGCGATCATTGCGGGTGCTCGATGGAGCGGTGGGTGTCTTTTGCGGAGTGAGCGGGGTGGAACCTCAGTCCGAAACTGTGTGGCGTCAGTCCGAAGTATATGCTGTCCCCAAGTTGGCCTTTGTCAACAAGATGGATCGGTTGGGAGCAAATTTTGAAGCGGTACTGACCTCTATGGAGGAAAAGCTTGGCGCGAATCCTCTGGCCATTCAATATCCTGACGGCGAAGGGCAGGATTTTGCCGGTGTTTTTGACCTCGTGACGATGCAACGGCTCGAATTTGATCAGAAGACCAAGGGTGTTGACTATACGGCCCGTGATCTGACGGACGAAGAATCGGACAGGTTGTCTTCTTGGCGTGAAAAACTCATTGAAGTTGCTGGAGATGAAGACGAGGAAATTCTCGATCTCTATCTTTCGGGTGAAGCTGTGCCTGTTGCTAAAATTCGGGCTGCTCTTCGAAAAGCGACGTTAGCACGGAAGGTTGTTCCGGTGTTGGTCGGTTCGGCTTTGAAGAATATCGGTGTTCAGCCTGTCTTGGACGCTGTGTGCGACTTTTTGCCGAGTCCGTTGGATGTCCCGGTTGCAGCGGGCGTGAATCCTGTGGACAAGACTCGACAGTCCTTTGCCGTGTCACACAAGGAGCCGCTGTCCGCATTGGTTTTCAAGGTGACATTGGATTCTGGGCGCAAACTGGCCATGATGCGTATTTATTCTGGAAAAATTTCAGCGGGTGATATCGTGTTTAACGTGACACAGGATACGCCGGAACGAGTGGCTCGCCTGTTTCGACTTCATGCCGGACGCAAGGAAAAGATCGACTGTGCGTTTGCCGGTGATATGGTCGCGGCAGCCGGAATGAAATTCGCACGGACTGGAGATACCTTGGCGACACAGGACGCTCCAATTCTTTTGGAGCAGATTGCAGATTACAAGCCGGTGATTTCGTTGGCCATTGAACCTCGCAATGCAGCAGAGGGGGAAAAACTTGATGAGGTACTGGACAAGTATCTGATGGAAGATCCGACCCTTGCATTGAGGCGGGATGAGGACACGGCGCAGATTATTCTTTCTGGTATGGGCGAGCTGCATCTTGAAGTGATTCAAGAACGATTGAAGCGTGAATATAAGCTGGAGCCTCGTGTTGGCAAGCCGCAGGTCGTGTATCAGGAAACCGTGACCAAACAGGGACGGGGGAGTGGTGAATTTCACCGGGAATTGGGTGAAGTGACCCATTTCGGTGCGGTCGATTTGATCGTTGAACCATTGGATCGAGATCAGGGGCGCGACATTGTTTTTGAAGTCCCGCTTGAAGAATGGCCTGCTGCGTGGATTGAAGCGGTTGAAGATGGTATTTCAGACGGCTTGCAAAGTGGTGTTGTCCGTGGGTATCCGGTGCAGGACGTGCGTATTCGTGTGTCTGGCCTACGGCGACAGGAAGGCGAATCCAGCCCTGTTGGGTATCGGATGGCGGCTGCCATGGCGTTGAAGGACGCTCTTGGGCAGGCTGATCCGAAATTGATGGAACCCCTCATGTGGGTGGAAATTTCGGTCCCGGAAGATTTTGTTGGTGAGGTTGTCGGATTGCTTGGGTCCAAAGGGGCAAAAATCGAGAATATGATTGACCGCCAGGGACAAAAAGTGGTTCAAGGGCTTGCGCCGTTGGGCAAACTTTTTGGATTTTCCACGGACCTGCGGTCTTCCACACAGGGAAGAGCCGGGTTTGTCATGAAATTTTCACGCTTTGATGTGTTGGAGTAATTCTTGAGTGATTTGAATCGTCCTTCTTTTCGTGAGGAAAAAAAGAGTCGGGACTGGTGGATCCGGAGCAAACGATGGATTCGGTACTGGTCCCTTCGTTTGATGCGTCAGAATTCATCGCCGAAAAATCTGGCGACAGCCTGTGCTCTGGGCATGTTCATAGGATCCATGCCTATTATGCCGTTTCAATCCGTGGTTGTCATCGCGTTGGCCTTTTGTCTGCGGGTTAACAAATTGGCCGCTTGGCTTGCCACGTGTTATTCCAATGCCGCGACCATGGTTCCATTTTATTACTTTTTGTTTCTCGTTGGTCGTGCCGTCATGCCATTCGATCATGTGGTGTTCGATCCTTCGCATCTGGAAATGACAGAACTGCTCGCTGCCGGTTGGCAAGTCTTTGCCGTTATGTTTGTTGGAGGCTTGGTTTTTGGGATTCCCGCGACCATTGCAACGTATTTCATCACGTTATTTTTAGTCAGACGATATCGTCAGCGGCGGGCGATCCGTTTGTTACGGAAAAAAGTGGGGCGGTAGTTTTCCTCGATAGATTTTGGTGTTTTTGAAGCACTGTCAGCTTTTGCTGACAGTGCTTTTTTCTCGTTGCTGGTTTGCTTTTGCATTGGATTAAATGTACTCATTTTGTAGTAATTCATGTTATTTCCATACAAATTTATGGGACTCGATTCGCAAAGGGAGTTTGGGCGGTGTTTATCGGACTCATGGAACTGAGTGTTTTTGGTGTGCTGGTCTGTGGCGTGTTTGCTGCTGCCTCGGCAATCGGGGGATGGGGGGCATACAGCATCGGTGTTTTCTGTGTCTTGATTATGCTCGTTTTTGCCGGGATATTTTCCCGTGCGCGCCAAAAACGGATTCAGAAAGCGTTGGAAAAAATTGCGGCCGGCCTTGATTCTGCGCCGGGAATGGCACAGGTCTTTGACGGGGCATTGGAAGCCTGCGCTCAGGCCATGCAAAGTGCCTGTACACAAACAGTTTTTTTCAAGGAAGCATTTCAAGAACTAGGAAGTCCCGCATGTGTGTGCGATCAAGACGGTGTCATTCAGAGTGCCTCTCGATCTTTTGTCGATATGGTCCAGAAAGATACAGAGCAGATCATAGGGAAGACCGTCAGTCAGGCGTTGTACAACTTGGATGGGACTTCCTTGACCGAACAGGCTCTTGAGACGGGGCATCCCATTGCACAGAAAGTTGATCTGGTCCTTTGGGATGGACGAACGTTTCCCGTGCAGCTTTTTGTGAATTGTATCCATGACTATGAGGGACAACGTCTCGGCGCAGTGATTTCATTTATTGATTTGACTGAGCTTTCTGAGAATACTCGTAAAATTGAACATCAACAACAGCATATGACTCAGGCCGGAGAGCGGATCAGTGGGCTTGCGGAACACGTTGCTTCGGCAACTGAGCTTTTGTCGGCTTCGGCAGATGATCAGGCTCAAGGGGCGCAAAAACAACGCCAGCAGACGTCCGCAGTGGCCTTGTCCATGGAAGATATGACGGAGACTGTGATTGAAGTGGCCAAAAATGCCATGGCGACCAGAGGCGCGGCGGACGAAGCCAATACCTCAGCTTCCGACGGTGTTGCCATGGTAGACAAGGCGGTTGTGGCGATCAATCAGGTTGCCAATGAAGCGGTTCTTTTGGAGCAGGAAGTTGGCAAGTTACATATGGAAGCAGGTGAAATCGGGCGAATCATCGGTGTCATCAATGATATTGCCGATCAGACGAACCTGCTGGCTCTGAACGCGGCTATTGAAGCGGCCCGGGCTGGTGATGCTGGTCGGGGGTTTGCCGTGGTGGCTGATGAAGTGCGTAAGTTGGCGGAAAAAACGGTGACCGCCACGCAGGAAGTAGAGTCCGCAATCAAAAAAATACAAACCCGGTCAAAAAAAGCCACATCGTCCATGCGGGCCACCGCCAAGCAGGTCGCAGCGAGTACCTCCTTATCCAACAAGGCCGGTGAGACGTTGCAGCATATCATGGAAAGCATTCATGGTATGGTCGAACGGGTGGCTGAAATCGCTACTGCCGCAGAGTTGCAGTCTGCGGCGGCAGAAGAGGTCATGCATCGCGTCGAGGAAATCGCGGTCATTGCCGAGGACGCTGATGAAGCCGCTGGACAGGCAGCCTGTGCCACTCGTGATATGGCTGAATTGGCTCGGGATCTGCTCAATGTGTCTCAGGACTTTCGGGACGGGGATGGAGAAACCGCGCTTCGTGAGTCCAAAAGTGAGATGAAGGGCGTTTTGCCGAAGCTGACTCAGGATTATGTGTTACGCGAGTTTGGCGAGGACGTGTATGCGACCATGCAGGACTCGTTGGGGAATCCTGTCTTTTTGTCCACGGAAAGCTATCCGGATCAGGTCCTGCTGCAAATGGCGGAATGTGTATCCCGTATTGTTGGTGTGACCACGCGTCGGTTTTTTCTGGGACTCGGGCAATTCTCCGTTGGCCAATTCAACGCGCTGTATCCGGGACATTTCAAGAATGAGTCTTTGAAGGATTTTTATCTGCGTATGAATGAGGTGCATACACAATTGACCAAGGCGCAACCGGGGATTAAACCACCTTCATTCACGTATGAGGATAAGGGAACTGTTTTGTTCATGAATTATAGGTCTTCTCGTGGCCTTTTTGATTATTTTGAAGGGATACTTTTGGGTGCAGCTGTATTCAAAAATGAGAAAATCGATGTGGTTGTGAAGCCTTTTGACGAAGAAACCGCTCGGGCCGAAATTGTTTTTCTTGGCAAATAGGAGAATTCGTGATTTTTTGAAAAGATTATAATGGGCTATTTGTTTTGATATGAGTGATATAGTGTTTGAAAGGACACGCAGCAGCGTGCGTTTGAGCGAGTAGAATTTCATATATTGACGTGATTTCAGGAGAGTGCCGAATGTCAGATGATCTGAACAGGCAGATATTCAAAGAGGAAGCATACGACCTTTTGCGTGAGTTGGAAGGGGCGTTATTGGAGCTTGAAGAAGCTCCCAACGATATGGATCTGGTCAATCAGATTTTTCGTGCCCTGCATACCATCAAGGGGTCAGGCTCGATGTTCGGGTTTGATGAAATTGCTGGTTTCACCCATGAGGTTGAGACTGTTTTTGATATGGTCAGGAATGGAGACCTCCCCGTGTCGCCCGCTTTGTGTAGTTTGTCGCTTCAGGCCAGGGATCATATCAAGAATATGCTCGATGCTGACGATGCCGGGAGTGTGGATGCGGAAAATATGGAAACCATCTTTCTTGGCCTGAAAGAACTTGTCCAAGGGGAGAACGAAGAACAGGGCGGCGAAGAAGCCGAATCCTCCGAGATAGAACCGACTGGAGACGAACAGTCGGACCAGTCATTGCATGCATTCCATATTTCGCTGAAACCGCAAGGGGATGCGGATCTGGATGTCGAGGCTGTCGAACTTTTTTTTGAAGAACTGGATCGGTTGGGCGAATTATCCGTTCTTTCCCGTCATCGCGATACTGGCACTGGGTGGGAATTGCACTTGGTCACAGCGGAAGCGACCGATGCCGTGGAGGATGTCTTTTTCTTTTTGACGGCGAATGTGTCGGTTGACATTCATCCGGCCGGTGCGACTGAGCCTGTCCCGACGCCGTCAACGCAGCCCGTCGATGCCTCCAAACCTGAATCAGAGGCGAATGATTCGAAATCGAGTGTCGAGATAGCCGGAGTGCCTGATGAGGAGTGCATTCCCAAAATTGGTGAAATTCTCGTGCAGAATGGAGATTTGTGTGAAGAGGATGTTCACGCCGCGTTGAAAAAACAGGAAAAAGCCACCAAACCGCTGGGGCAAATCTTGGCGGAAGACGGGAAGGTGACGCAAAAAGCAGTCAAGAAAGCCGTCAAGCGACAGGGAGAAGTCAAGGATCAGGTCGCCCATAAAAAGCGGCAGGAAGTGATGTCCAGTATTCGTGTCGCAGCGGATAAACTGGATTATCTCGTGGACCTTGTCGGTGAACTGGTTATTGTTCAGGCGCAGATTTCTCAGGTCATCAGTGAAAGAAATGATCCGACAATGACCATTTTGGCTGAAGAGCTGGAGCGGTTGAGTGACGAGCTGCGGGATTCAACACTTGGTATCAGAATGCTTCCTATTGGGACTTCTTTCAGCAAGTTCAGACGGTTGGTTCGGGATTTATCCGCCGATCTCGGAAAACAGATCGGATTGTCGACCAGCGGTGCGGAAACGGAATTGGACAAGACCGTTATTGAGCGTTTGAGTGATCCTCTGGTGCATCTGTTACGAAACAGTATCGATCATGGGATTGAATCTCCGGAAGAGCGGGTTGCCCAGGGCAAACCGGCTCAGGGAACCATCATGCTTGCGGCAGAACATTCCGGGGGCGAAGTCCTGATTCGTATAACTGATGATGGTAAAGGAATGCGGAGTGAGGTCATCCGTAAAAAAGGTGTTGAACGAGGTTTGATTTCTCGTGATGCCGAATTGACCGAAAAAGAGTTGCTCAAACTTATATTTGAACCCGGTTTTTCAACAGCTTCGGAAGTGACCAGTGTGTCGGGTCGCGGTGTTGGTATGGATGTGGTCAAACGGGCCATAGATTCCCTGCGGGGGACGATTGATATTGATTCCAAGCCTGGAACGGGAACGACCATTACCATTCGGTTGCCGTTGACGCTGGCCATTATTGATGGTTTGCAGGTCAAGGTGGAAAATGAATTTTATGTCATTCCGCTGTCGCTGGTCGAAGAGTGCGTCGAATTGACCAGAGAGCAGGTCAATGAAAGTGATTCCGGGCAACGTATATTGCATCTTCGCGGTGAAATTGTGCCATATATTCATATTCGGGATTGGTTTGAAGTGGAAGGGGACAGCCCTCCCATCGAGCAGATCGTCATTACCGGCGTGGAAGGCAGCCGGGTGGGGATTGTCGTGGATACCGTGATCGGTGAACATCAGACTGTTATCAAAAGTCTGGGACGGGTCTATAAGGACGTGGAAGGCATTTCCGGTGCGACCATCAAGGGTGATGGATCCATTGCCTTGATCCTGGATGTCCCGGGCCTGGTCCGGCGAGTGGTTGCCGAGTCCAAATAGAATTTTTGTGTGCGAGGAAAGAAATGCGTAAGATTCGTGTATTGATTGTTGATGATTCTGCCGTGGTACGGCAGACCCTTGAGGAAATTCTTTCTTCTGATCCGCAAATAGAAGTCATGGGGACGGCTCTTGATCCCTATGTCGCTGCCGAGCGGTTGAAAAAGGAAATTCCTGATGTGATTACGCTCGATATCGAGATGCCGCGCATGGATGGGCTGACCTTCTTGAAAAAGCTCATGAAGCAACATCCTGTCCCGGTCGTGATCTGTTCCTCGGTCGTGGAAAAAGGGACTGACAATGCGCTCAAGGCTTTAGAGTACGGTGCTGTTGAAATTATCACCAAGCCCCGTGTTGGCACCAAACGTTTTTTGGAGGAGTCGAGTATTCGGCTTATTGACAAGGTCAAGGCAGCGGCCCTGGCCCGTCCTGCCACAACTCGTTCGGCACAGCCCCGGCCTGTCAGAAAACGGGAACCTGTTGCTCCAATTGCAGTTCGTCCGAAGTTGTCTGCGGATGCCGTTCTTGCAAAGGGGACGGTACATCATGTCGCTGCCACGGAAAAAGTCTGTCTGGTTGGCGCGTCTACCGGCGGGACAGAAGCTCTCAAGGTCTTTTTGGAAGCCCAACCGATCAATTGTCCACCCATTGCCATTGTGCAGCATATGCCTGAACATTTTACACGAGCCTTTGCCAATCGATTGAATTCGATTTGTGCGATCAATATCAAGGAAGCCGAAAACGGTGATGCCTTGTGTCGAGGACAGGCCCTGATTGCTCCGGGGGACAAGCATATGCTGTTGAAGCGAACCGGTGGCCGGTATTATGTTGAGGTGAAAAGTGGGCCATTGGTCTCCCGCCATCGTCCGTCCGTGGATGTGCTGTTTCGGTCCGGTGCTCGATATGGCGGAAGCAATGTCGTTGCCGCCATCATGACTGGAATGGGGGATGACGGGGCCAAGGGGATGAAAGAGTTATATGAGGCCGGAGCGTATACCATTGCACAGGATGAAGCCAGTTGTGTGGTGTTCGGAATGCCGCATGAGGCTATCAAGACCGGGGGCGTCAAAAAGATTTTGCCTCTTTCGCGAATAGCCGAAGAGGTTGTTCGGGCTTGTGGATAGCACTCAGGTCTCGATTGATACAGAAAAAGTGCCTTCGGAATGAGTATTGCGAAGGCGTTATTTCTTTGCGTGTCGATAGAGCATGACGTTGACAGGTTCTCGCGTCACCATGCCTTCGCTCATGATGTCGCTCAGGTGATCGAGCAGACTGTCGAGACGGTCAGGGTGTTCAACTATTTCTACGACAACGGGCAAGTCTTCTGACAATCGGAGGATTTTGGTTGTGTGGATACGGCTGTTGGCACCGAATCCGCTCATGCCGCGAAAAACCGTGGCTCCGGCCAGCCCTAACTGTCTGGCTTCTTTGACGATGGCTTCGGCTAAAGGCATCCCTTTATGCTTGTCATCTTCACCAATGTAGATTCTAATTCGTTCAGCTTTTTCGAGCAGTTTCATGCAGACCTCCCAAGTGAAGCATTAGAGTAATCGACCAAGGGCGATGCCCGTGAGAACAAGTGCGAGTCCCACAATGCTCTGACCAACGACATTGAGGAGAGCGGTGAGCATCTGGCCGTATTTAACCAGCTCGGCGGTCTCGAACATATAGGTCGAAAAAGTGGTGAATGCGCCCATGAATCCCGTCAATACGAGCAGCCTGATTTCACTGCCCGGAAGCAGCCGATTTTCGAAAAATCCCCAAACCGCTCCAAAAAGCAGACAACCAAGCGCATTTACGGTAAATGTCCCAAGGGGAAATGATCCACCAATCATGCGTTGGGCGACCCCGGACAACCAATAACGGGACATGGTCCCAGCCGCGCCACCAAGGGAAAGATAGAGTAATTTTGTGAACATTTCGTTATCCTCATGGCGTGTATAGCAATTCAATGGGAGAAAGCCAATGGTCCTTGAATGTGAGTTGAAATTCTTACGGGTAGACTTGGAGTCTTTGAGTCTCCGTTTGCAGGAAGCCGGGGCAACACATCTGGGGAAATATTTTGAATCAAATCTGGTCTTTGATGATGCCGAAAGATCGCTGAAGCAACACTCGATTTTGTTGAGGCTTCGGCACAAGCAGGGTAAAGCCATTTTGACGGTTAAGCGACCTCCTCTGGTCGAGGTCCCGTCTTCTCTCAAAGTTTTTGATGAAATAGAGACGCGGGTCGGGGATTTTTTGACCATGAAGACTGCGTTGGAAGTGATCGGGTTCAAGGTGTTTTTCTCATACGAAAAAATCCGGGAGCAATGGCGGTTCATGGATTGCGTCATTTGTCTGGATTTATTGCCGTTTGGGTGTTTTGTGGAGATAGAGGGAACTGAGGCCGCTGTTCATGCCTGCGCAAAGGCCATTGGTCTGGATGGGCACGAGACAACAACAAAAACATATCATACATTGAATCGGATAGACCGTCAGGCCAAAGGGCTTGCCTCGGACGAAAGTTTCGTCTTTGCCGATGAAGTCCGTGCCCGACTGGTCGCCCAACTTGAGAAAGAATGAGATTCGCCCCTCGACAGCCGGTGAAAAGGAATTTATATTGCAAGGTAAGGAAGACAGTGCTTTTGGAGAGAATAAACTATGAGTAACCCTTTTTCTGGCGACCGGTTCGAGGCTGAAGTTTTTGATGAGCGAGAAGTTCGAGAGCCTCGAAAGTACAAGGTCCTATTGCATAATGATGATTATACGACCATGGATTTCGTGGTTGAAATATTGGTTCGGGTGTTTCGTCGAAACGAAGCACAGGCGACGGCCATCATGCTTTCCGTCCACAACAAAGGGTACGGAGTATGCGGTACATATACTGCCGAAGTGGCTGAAACTAAAGTCGATCTGGTGCACAGGCTGGCAAAAAGCGCAGGCTTTCCGCTCAAGTGCAGCATGGAAGGTGAATAGATATGACGATGCTCAGCAAGGAACTTGAAAGTGCATTGACGGCCGCTGTCAATGAGGTGAAGCGCAGAAATCATGAATTTCTGACATTGGAACATCTGTTGTATGCCATTTCCATTGAGGAACTGGGAGAGGAGATTCTGGCGGCTTGCGGTGCCGAAATGGACCATCTCAGGGACCAGCTTGGCCGGTTTTTTGCGGAGAATATGGAATCTTTGCCCGAAGGAACGGAATCCGAGGTCATTCAGACACTTGGCGTTCGTCGAGTCCTGCAACGGGCCGTTTGGCAGAAAAAAGCGTCCGGCAAGACCACGGTTGACGTGGGTGATGTGCTGGCCGCCATGTTTGACGAAGAGGATTCATACGCCGTGTATTTTTTGCGGACCCACGATGTATCCCGCCTGGATATCCTTGAGGTCATTTCTCATGGCATGTCCATGGGTGAAGAATGGAGCGACTTGGATGAAGACTCCCCCACCAAATCCAATCCGTTTGAGGCCCGACCGGGTGAAAAGAAGAGTCCTCTCAAGGAATATGCGGTGAATCTGACGGAACGGGCGGCGGAAGGATTGATCGATCCGCTCATTGGTCGAGGACCAGAGCTTGAACGGACCGTGCAGGTTTTGTCTCGTCGTCGGAAGAACAATCCCATTTTTGTGGGTGATCCCGGTGTTGGTAAAACCGCCATGGCCGAAGGGTTGGCCCTGATGGTGGTCGAAGGCAATGTTCCCAAGGATTTTCTCAATGCGGAAATTTACAGCCTCGACATGGGGGCTTTGCTTGCTGGAACCAAATATCGTGGAGATTTTGAAGCACGTCTCAAGGGGGTCTTGGCTGAACTCAAGCAGAACAAGGACGCTGTCCTGTTTGTGGATGAGATTCACACGATCGTGGGAGCCGGGTCTGTCAGCGGCGGTAGCATGGATGCGTCAAATATCTTGAAACCGCTGCTGCAATCCGGTGAGATTCGGTGCATCGGGTCAACGACTTTCGAAGAGTACAAGAATCATTTTGAAAAGGATCGAGCGTTGTCTCGCCGGTTCCAGAAAATTGAGATTGCCGAACCGACCGTGGAAGAGACTGTTGCCATTCTCAAAGGCTTGAAACCGCACTATGAAGAATTTCACGGTGTGAATTATACGCATTTTGCCTTGAAAGCCGCAGCGGAATTGTCAGAGCGACATATTACTGATCGTTTCTTGCCGGATAAGGCCATTGACGTCATGGACGAGGCCGGTGCCTTGTATAAGTTGTCGTCCCGAACTCGTAAGGGTGATCGTATTTCGGTGGCTGATATCGAAAAGGTCGTGGCGCGGATGGCTCGGATTCCGGCCCGTCGTCTGACAGTGTCCGATAGGGCGAGACTCCAGAATCTTGAAACGGACCTGAAGGGTGTGGTCTTTGGGCAGGATGAGGCTGTGACCGCGTTGTCCCAGTCCATCAAACGTTCTCGGGCCGGAATGCGACAGGCGGGGCGTCCGGTGGGCAGTTTCCTTTTGACCGGCCCCACAGGTGTCGGCAAGACCGAACTTGCTCGTCAATTGGCCGATGTCCTCGGGATCAGTTTTTTGCGTTTTGATATGTCTGAATACATGGAAAAACACGCTGTAGCTCGCCTCATTGGGGCCCCTCCGGGCTATGTCGGATTTGACCAGGGCGGTCTTTTGACCGAAGGCGTGCGGAAAAAACCGCATTGTGTGGTGCTGTTCGATGAGATCGAAAAAGCGCATCCCGATGTGTTCAATATCTTGCTTCAGGTCATGGACTACGCGACCTTGACCGATAACAACGGGCGCAAGGCCGATTTTCGGCATGTGATTCTGCTTATGACCTCCAATGCTGGAGCGCGTGAGATGGCCAAGGGAGCGATCGGGTTCAAGCGCAACGAATCCGCTGATCGGCAGGGTGGAGTCATGAAGGCCTTGGAAAAGTTGTTCAGCCCGGAATTTCGGAATAGACTGGATTCTATCGTGACATTTAAGGCGTTGGAACAGCCGGTTATGGAGCTGATCGTGGACAAGTTTATCAAAGAACTGAATGATCAGTTGCAGGATCGACGCGTGTTCGTGACGCTCACGGACACGGCTCGGTCATATTTGGCGGATGTCGGGCATGACGCGACCATGGGGGCGCGTCCCATGGGCCGGGCGATTCAGACGGAAATCAAGGATGTCATTGCGGATGAATTGCTCTTTGGCTCCCTGATGAAAGGCGGTGTCGTGACCGTCGATCACACCACGGGTAAAAAACAGGGCGAATCTTCCGCTGGCGAATTGGTGTTTTCTTATGAAGCTGTTGGTAAAAAACAATAATTAGTGATGATACTGACGAAAAGGGTGGCTGGAGCTGCCCTTTTTTGTGTGTGAACAGATGACAATCTATCGACTTTTTGACGAACCGGTCTTTCCGGACCCGGAAGAGGCTGACCCTGACGGTTTGCTGGCTGTGGGAGGCGACCTCAGTCCCCAACGGCTCGTGAATGCCTATGCCAATGGAATTTTTCCCTGGTACGGAGATGATTCTCCCATCTTGTGGTGGTCAACCAATCCTCGTTTGGTCCTTTTTCCCAAAGAACTGCATGTGTCGCGCAGTCTGCGGCGTGTGCTGAATAAAAAGACGTTTACCTTTACCATGGATACCCAATTCAGTTCGGTCATTCGGCAGTGTGCATGCTGTCCTCGACCTGAGCAGGAAGGGTCCTGGATTGTGGAGGACATGGTAGACGCCTATGTGACGTTGCATGAGCTGGGTTTTGCGCATAGCGTTGAAGCGTGGCAGGGAGAGACCTTGGTCGGAGGGCTGTATGGAGTGGCACTTGGTTCGGTTTTTTATGGGGAATCCATGTTTTATCACGTGCCGGATGCGTCGAAGGCCGCGTTTGCCGTTTTGGTTGCCCAGCTCGAAAGATGGGGATTCAATCTGATTGATTGTCAGCAGACAACACATCATCTTCTTCGATTTGGCGCACGAGAAGTGCAGCGGTATGAATTCCTTCAAAAGGTTCGAGAAGGATTGGAATGTCCTTCCCGAAGTGGCGGATGGACTTTTGATGGCCCGGCGTAGCCAGAATTATCCTTCCACGATGGGAGGGTGCTGGCTTAAATCGTACAGGCCTTTGAGTGGAATTTCGAGTGAATAGCTCGGGATTCTTTCGAATTCGATAAACCCGATGTTTTTGCTCACCTGCGCCTGTGACAGGCCGGTCAACCCGAGGGGGACCGGGAACGTCAGGGGCATGGAACGGATGGCTGTGAGTCTTGTGGAATACTGTTCTTTCAGGTAGTTGATAATAAGGTCGCGTTCAGTGTCTGTGAAGGATTCCAAAATGACGGTTCGGCTGCCTTTGTGGTCCGTATGGGCCGGATCGAAGGGTGCTCCGATGAGTGAGTCGAGGTCCGTCTGGGAATTGGCTGAATCGTCCCATCGTGCGCGAAATAGGTGAACTTCGACGTTGCGCCGGCCTTTGAAGCTTTTGATGACCATGGAAAGGCAAAAGGCGCGATCGATAGGGAGTGGGGAAGTCGGGGGAGTAACGGTGATATCCATGGTGGTCTCCTTGGTTTTTATTATTGGTTCTTACGTGGTTTGGCAGATGATCTCAAGCCCGGGATGCACAGGAAATGCCTGATTTTAAACTTGTCAGTGACTATACTCTGAAAGGCGACCAGCCGGATGCTGTCGCCGAACTCGTTCATGGCTTGCAAAGTGGGGTGCGCGATCAGGTCTTGCTGGGCGCGACCGGAACAGGCAAGACCTTTACCATGGCCAACGTGGTGGCGACATTGAATCGTCCCGCGTTGATTCTTGCGCCGAACAAGACGCTGGCTGCCCAGTTGTATACGGAATTTCGTGGGTTGTTTCCCGACAACGCGGTTGAATATTTTGTCAGTTATTATGACTATTACCAGCCGGAAGCCTATCTTCCACACTCCGATGTGTATATTGAAAAGGATTCGTCCATCAATGACAATATCGATAAACTGCGTCATGCCGCCACCCATGCTTTGCTGACCCGCAAGGACGTCCTCATCATCGCTTCTGTTTCCTGTATCTATGGCCTTGGTTCCCCGGATTTTTATGCCAAGATGGTGATTCCCGTGGAAGAGGGGCAGACCATGACCATGGAATCATTGCTTGGGCGGTTGGTGGAAATCCATTATGAACGCAATGACTATGATTTTCATCGCGGAACCTTTCGTGTGCGTGGCGATGTTGTTGAAATCATTCCCGCGTACAGTCGGGAAAAGGCCCTGAGGATTGAGTTCTTCGGGGATGAAATAGACTCCATTTCCGAGACAGACCCTTTGACGGGTGAAGTCAAGGATCGACTCAGGAAAACGGTTATTTATCCGGGCAGTCACTTCGTGTCTGATCGGGATAATCTGGATCGAGCCACACGGGACATTCGGGATGAATTGCAGCTTCGGTTGAGCGATCTCAAAAAACGGCAGAAGCTGGTCGAAGCGCAACGGCTTGAACAGCGGACCATGTATGACCTCGAAACGATCGAGGAACTTGGATATTGTGGTGGTATTGAAAATTATTCATTGCATTTGGACGGACGGCATGTCGGTCAGCCTCCGGCGACGTTGCTGGATTATTTCCCTGATGATTTCATTTTGTTTGTGGATGAATCGCATATTGCCTTGCCTCAGGTCGGGGGTATGTTCAAGGGCGATCGATCCCGGAAGACCACTTTGGTTGATTTCGGGTTTCGACTGCCGTCGGCATTGGATAACCGGCCTTTGAATTATGAAGAATTTCAAGAGCGTATCAAGCAGGCCGTCTATGTGTCCGCCACGCCCGGTCATTTGGAGCTGGATCTGGCCCAGGGGGTTGTGGTGGAGCAGATTATTCGGCCTACCGGGTTGGTTGATCCAGAAATAGAGGTTCGAAAGACGCACGGACAGATTGACGACTTGCTGTCGGAATGTAAAAAAAGACACGCAATGGATGAGCGGGTGCTGGTCACGACGTTGACCAAGCGCATGGCCGAAGACTTGAACGAGTATCTGAACCAGATGGGCGTGGAGTCCAAGTACCTGCATTCGGATATCGACACCCTTGAGCGCATGGCGATTATTCAGTCGCTCCGGGCCGGTGAATTTTCCGTGCTCGTCGGGATCAATTTGCTTCGGGAGGGATTGGATATTCCTGAAGTGTCCATGGTGGCTATTTTGGATGCCGACAAGGAAGGTTTTTTACGGTCGGCTCGTTCGCTGATCCAGACATTTGGACGGGCGGCGAGGAATGTTGACGGCAAGGTTATTCTTTATGCGGACAAGGTCACGGATTCCATGGCTTCGGCAATGGATGAAACCGAACGCAGACGTCAGAAACAGCAGGAACACAATACGTTGCACGGGATTACGCCGACAACGATTCGCAAGAAAGTGGATAATCTGTTTGGCGAATTGAGTGGAGTGACTCTCGGACCGGCCACGGTCGGTCTGGCGGCGGAAGACGCGGCGCAGTATGGAGCCGATCCAAAGACTTTGCAGAAGAATATCAAGCGGCTTGAGCGGGACATGCGTGAGGCGGCCAAAGAGTTGGAATTCGAGCGGGCAGCGGAACTCAGGGACCGAGTTGCCATGCTTCAAGAGCGAATCCTTGAGCTGGGGTAGACGATGATTGAGAGAGTCCATCGACGAATGCTTCGTCTGAGGTCGAAACTCGGCTCGTTTTGGAGTGTCGTCCTTGGTGTGGTGTATCTCTTGTTTATTTTCATGGTGGGAATTTGCTTTTACATGACCTATGAGCATTGGGACTTTATTAGTTCCTTTTACATGATGGTCATCACGCTTTCCACTGTCGGGTTCATGGAAGTCAATCAGCTTTCGGAAGAAGGACGATTGTTCACGGCTTTTTTGATTATGGCCGGTGTTGGCGGTTTTGTGTATATCGCTGGTGCATTCGCTCAAATCCTGATTGACGGTCGTTTGCAAATATTATGGGGTAAGCGCAAGATGATGAAAGAAATACATCAATTGAGGGATCATTTTATCGTCTGTGGGCACGGTCGTATCGGTAGTATCGTGGTTCAGGAAATTGCGGCTGAAGGGCATGATATCGTGGTGATCGAGCATTCCCCCGAGTTGATTGACAAGATGGAGCAGGATGGCATTTTGTGTATCGAAGGGGATGCCACGAGCGATGAAGTCTTGTTGAGTGCCGGATTGCTTCATGCCAGATCGCTTATTTCCGCTTTGTCCAGCGAAGCGGCTAACGTCTACGTGACGTTGACCGGGCGTCAACTGAACCCGGGTATCAATATTGTGGCCCGTGCCGGGGACAAATCACATATTTCTCGTTTGGAATTGGCTGGGGCCGATAGGGTGGTGCTCCCTCATTTTATTGGTGGGGTGCGCATGGCACAGAATGTCTTGCGCCCGACAGTGACCAACTTCATGGAGTTGGCTGTCCGTGGCGGCATTGATCTTCAAATGGAGGAACTGCTGGTTTCTCCTGCGTCAGAACTGGTAAGCCAAAATCTTATCGAGTCCAAAATTCGTCCTCGATTCAATTTGATTGTTATTGCGATCAAGAAATCCTCTGGTGACATGGTGTTTAATCCTGGTCCCAGGGAAGTGATTGACGCAAATGATACGCTTTTGGCGGTCGGCAAGAAGTTGAATCTCGAAGAAATTAAAGAAATCTTATAATATAACGGTGGATTATTAACCCCATGGCTTTAAAAGACGTTACTGAACGCGTTGCTTTGCTGCGCGAAAAAATCGAGCGGCACAATCATTTGTATTATGTGCAGGATGCTCCTGAAATCAGCGATGCCGAATACGACGCATTGTTTCGCGAATTGGCTGGATTGGAAGCGGAATATCCTGAATTGGATGATTCCAATTCTCCAACCAAGCGGGTGGGCGGAAAACCGGCTGAAGGGTTTACTCCGTATGAACACGCCCTGCGGTTGTACAGTTTGGACAACGGCATGGACCTTGATGCGTGGTATAGTTTTACTGAGCGGGTCTCCAAGGCCGTTGGGCAACAGAATATCGAGTATTGGGCTGACCCCAAAATGGATGGATTGGCCATGGAGGTCATTTACGAACAGGGACGTTTTGTCCGGGCCGCCACGCGAGGTGATGGACTGATCGGTGAAGAGGTGACGCATAACATGCGAACGGTCATGAATCTTCCTCTTGTCTTGCGGGGAGATGCCGTTCCAGAATTGCTGGAAGTCCGTGGCGAAGTCGTCATGTCGAACCGTGATTTTGCCGCTTTGAACCATCGGCAGGAAGAAGCTGGAAACAAGGTTTTTGCGAATCCTCGGAATGCTGCGGCAGGGAGTATTCGCCAACTCGATCCCAAAGTTGCGGCATCGCGACCGCTTCGTTTTTTGGGATATGGTATCGGGCGGGTTGAGTGGACGGATGGATCTGCCGAGGAATGGACGACGCAGAAAGCGGTCATGGATGGATTGAAGGACCTAGGGTTTGCCATCCCTCCGGAAGCGAAGGTCTGTGCTTCGAGTCGTGAGGTTGCTGAGTATTTCGAAGTACTCAAAGAGCAACGCGCGGGCTTGCCGTTTGAGATTGATGGCGTGGTCGCCAAGGTCAATGATCGGGAATTGCAGGAAGAGCTTGGATATACCGCTCGTGCTCCCCGTTGGGCCTTGGCCTTGAAATTTCCGGCCCTTCAGACCAAGACCCGATTGAACAGCATCCGTATTCAGGTTGGTCGGACTGGAGTCTTGACGCCTGTTGCCGAATTGGACCCTGTGGAACTGGCCGGTGTGGTCGTGTCCAAGGCCACTTTGCACAACAAGGGGTATATTGAAGAGCGTGATTTTCGCGTCGGTGATACCGTGCTCATTCAGCGGGCCGGGGATGTTATTCCGCAGGTCTTGTCTGTTGATCTCGATGCACGTCCGGCGTCTGCCGAACCATATGTTTTCCCGACGCACTGCCCCGTCTGTCAGAGTGCGGCCAAAGAGGACGGCGAGGCGGTGCGGTGTACCAATCCCCTCTGTCCGGCCAAAACCGTGCAGCGCATTATCCATTTTGTGTCCAAGGCTGGATTGGATATGGAAGGCGTGGGGAAAAAATGGGTGCAGAAATTGGTCGAAGATGACGTTTTGACATCTCCCGCCGAGTTGTTCGCTCTGGAAAAGACCGATCTGTTGAAATATGAACGGATGGGTGACAAATCCGCTGAAAATTTCATGGCGGCCATTGCCAAGGCCCGCAAGGAAGCCCCTTTGTGGCGATTTATTGCCGGGCTTGGGATTCGCCATGTCGGAGAGCAGACTGCGAAAACGTTAGCTGCGGATTTTGATGATCTGGATGCCATCAGTACGGTGACCCGTGAGGAGTTGCAGGACTTGGATGATGTCGGGCCGATCGTGGCGGACAGTGTGTCTGATTTCATGCAGAGCGCAGAGACACAGGCCATGTTCGATCGTTTCAAGGAGTTGGGATTCTGGCCGACTAGGGGGACGAAAGAACCAGTCTCTGGTTCGCGTCTTTTGGACGGGAAGGTTTTCATTTTTACCGGCACTTTGCCTGTGAAGCGCAGTGAGGCGCAGGCCATGGCTGAAGCGCAGGGCGGAGGCATTTCGAAGACCATTTCAAAGAAAGTCGATTATGTCGTGGCTGGTGAAAAGGCTGGGTCGAAGATTGCCAAGGCAGAGAAGCTCGGCCTTGAAATTATTGACTTCGAGACTTTCACGGGTTTACTCGGTCAGAAGAAAGAAAAAAGACAGATGACGCTGCTGGACTACTAAGTGGTGTGTGTTTGACACAAGAAGACAAGGAGAGAGTGATGGCTACCAATGTTGTCGTACTGGGCGCAAAAGGGCGTATGGGCACCACGCTGGTCAATCTGGCTCTGGCGGATACCGAATTGAATCTCGTCGGCGTATGTGAGCGAGAGGGAAATGCTGGCGGTCTGAATTATGACGGCTGTTTGACGGCCGATTGTCTGGACGACTTGCTTCCCAAAGTCCCTGGTGCCGTGATTGTTGATTTCACGGCTCCGGAATCCTCTGTCGCCATGGCGAAAATCGCGGCAAAATATGGCAATCCGGCGGTGATTGGAACGACCGGGTTCGATCCAGACCAACTGGCTGAACTTGAGATTCTTGCCAAGGAAATTCCGCTTTTTTGGGCACCCAACATGTCTGTTGGCGTGAATGTCTTGCTCAAGGTCCTGCCTGAACTCGTCAAGGCGTTGGGTGAGGACTATGACATGGAAATGGTCGAGACCCATCACAAGATGAAAAAGGATTCTCCGAGCGGAACGGCCCTGAAATTGGCGCAATGTCTGGCCGAGGCCCGAGGCTGGGAATACGATGATGTCAAGAAACACTGTCGTGACGGTATTATCGGTGAACGGCCTCACAAGGAGATTGGTGTCCAGACCCTTCGCGGCGGTGATGTCGTGGGCGATCATACCATGTATTTCTTTGGTCCGGGTGAGCGCATCGAGGTCACGCACCGGGCACATTCTCGCGAGACCTTTGCTTCTGGCGCGTTACGTGCGGCAAAATGGTTGTCAGAACAGCAACCCGGTTCGCTGTATGCCATGGCCGACATCTTCTAGGTATTATACTGTTTGAAATGACGGGAGCCTTGAGTAAAGGCTCCCGTTTTTTTTACAGGATCGGAGACAAGAGCCGGGCGCATTTGATGCATGTTTTCTGGATGAAGTTTTTTGCGTCGATTTCGTTGGGAATGGTTTCGACACAGTGCGTGAAGTCTTCCAGAAACATTGTTTCCATTTTCGCGCAGAAATTGTCATCCTCTATGAGCATGGTGATTTCGAAGTTCAATCGGAATGAGCGATTGTCCAGGTTGGCGGTGCCGACACCAGCCAGGATGTCATCCACGAGAAAGACCTTTTGGTGAAGAAATCCCTCGGTGTAGCGGAAAACACGGACATTGGGTAGGTCCAGTTCCTTGAGACAGGCAAATCCCGCCAGATAGACCAGTTGATGGTCGGCCTTTTCCGGGAGCATGATGCGGATGTCCACACCTCGCAGGGCGGCCAGTTGGATGGCTTTCATGACCGCGCTGTCCGGGACGAAATAGGGACTGGCTGTCCAGAAACGATGTTGTGCGGCTTCAATGGCTCGGATGAACATGAGCGAGCAGGATTCCAGAGCATCTTCCGGGCCGGTGCCGAGGGCCAGAACTTCTGCGTTTCCTACTGGAGTCGGCATGGTCAGATCCAGATCAAGCAGATGACGCGTCGCCCAATACCAATCCTTGGCAAAAGAGAGTTGAACACCGAGAACGCCCGGGCCGTTTACGCGGATATGGGTGTCGCGCCATCCTTTGAATTGTGTGGATATTCCGAGGTATTCGTCCCCGACGTTATGCCCGCCGACAAAAGCGGTCTGACCATCTACAATAACAATTTTTCGATGGTTTCTGAAATTGAGTTGGAATCGATTGTGTCGTCCTTTGGTGGTATGAAATGGACAGGCTTCAATACCGGCGTCACGCATACTTTGCCAATAGGTGGCCAGCGTTGAATGACAGCCTATTTCATCGTAGAGGAAATGGATACGGACGCCTTCCTGCGCCTTGCGGATCAAGAGTGTTTTGAGCCGATTGCCCAGCATGTCGTCATGAACAATGTAGAATTGGAGCAGCACGTATTTGGTCGCTTTTTCGATCCCTGCGAAGATGGCATCAAATGTGGAAGTACCATCCGTATACAATTCCAATGCGTTTCCACCGAGATATGGGATGCCGGAGAGTGTCTCAAAGACCGTGCGTGGTGCGTGCGGTTGTTTACGTTCATGGAGATGGCGAATGGCCGGGATGTCGTGCGCATCGCCAATGAGTCGGAGGAATTCTTTTTGCCCGGTCCGGATGGCGTCAACATACCCATGGAATTTCGATCGTCCGAAAATCCAGTATAATGGGAGAGCGAGCAGTGGAAATGTGACCAGCGAAATGGCCCAGGCCACAGCTCCCTGTGGCGTGCGGGTGTCGTGAATTGCAATAACTGCGGTTATCACTGCCGTGATTTCCATGACAGTGTAAAAAAGGCTGACCAGCCAGAGTAGAAATGAAAGTTCCATTGATTCCATATTGAACCGAGTTAACAGAAATACAGGATAAAAGAAAAGTGCAACAACCGTATTTTATTGCATTGGGCATGGTTTGTACACAGGGAGATTGTCAAAGTGGCTGAGACGATAAGAGAAAGTTCAAAAGAACACCCTTTTCAAAAAAAACCGAATCGGACATTGGTTCGATTGGCCTTTCCCGTTTTGTTTTCACTGGTGGCCGAACCGTTGACCGGACTTGCCGATACGGCGTTTGTCGCTCGTTTGGCCGGGGCTGAACCTGTTGCGGCTCTCGGGGTTGGAACCGTGGCGTTTACTTCGTTATTCTGGGCATTTACCTTTTTAGGTGTCGGGACACAGACAGCGGTCGCCCAAGCTCTCGGGCGTGATGAGCAACAACGGGCAACCAGAGTGGTCTCGTTGGCCTGTTTGTTGGCCCTGGTGTTTGGAGGGGGGCTACTTTTCGGGACAATCGGATTCCTTTCGCCTATCGCCGCGCTGTTCGGAGCTGAGGGTGTGGTCAATGATCTGGCTTGTGACTATATGACCTATCGACTTGTCGGCGCGCCGGCTGTGCTTATTTCTTTGGCATGTTTTGGCGCATTCAGGGGGCTTCAGGATATGCATACCCCACTGTATGTGGCCGTTGCCGTCAATCTTCTCAACATCGTGCTTGATTGGATACTTATTTTTGGCAGCGGTGGTCTTTCGCCTTTGGGCGTGGCTGGAGCGGCCATTGCCAGTACAATCAGTCAGTGGATTGGTGCAGTCTGGTGTGTGTGGGGTGTCTGGCGTCGGCTCGGCTGGACGTGGAAAGTGCATGGTTCCGATGTAGCAAGGCTCATGAAGGTGGGGGGCGACCTTTCCATTCGGACCGGGGCCGTGTTGGTTTTTTTGGCGTTGTGTACCCGTGTGGCCAACCAGTATGGCCCGAATGAAGGTGCTGCGTATCAGGCCATTCGGCAATTTTACATTTTTTCGGCGTTGTTTCTGGATGCTTTTGCCGTCACTGGCCAGAGTCTTGTGGGATATTTTGTCGGAGCGGCGGATCGTATGCAAGCGCGACGGGTAGCTCGTGTGGTTTGTTTGTGGAGCCTGGGGACAGGGACGGTGTTGTGTCTGTTCATGCTGTTGGCTGAGCAAGGGGTGGCCTGGCTTTTGGTGCCATCGACTGCACACGGGATATTCGGTCCGGCCTGGATTGTCGTCGCCTTGACGCAGCCTCTCGGCTCATTGTCCTTTGCAACCGATGGTATTCATTGGGGCACAGGGGATTTTCGCTATTTGCGAAATGCCATGTTGGTGGCGTGCATGATTGGCGGAGCGTGTCTTTGGATGATGCGTTTTTTCCAGCCGTCAAATGTTTTGGTTTTCATTTGGCTGGTCACCGCGCTGTGGACCTTTATCCGCGCGGGTTTTGGAATTGTTCGCTTGTGGCCGGGGATCGGAGATGCGCCACTCGCACAAAAGACGGCAAAAAAGAGCGCCTTGCGGTAAAGGAGTGAAGACGGTTTTGACTATTCTGCCAGAAAGTCGAACATGAACGCGTATGCATTGCGCATTTCGACTTCCAGAGTCTCAAAATGTGCATTGGCCGCTTCCATATCATTTGCCCTAGAGGCGTTTTCAAGGTTGAGGCAACACTCTCGCACCCGCTCAACACCAATGGTCGCGGCACCTCCCTTGAGAGAGTGGGCCAGGTGGCGCAATCGTTCATTGTCCTGCGCATGAAGAGCGTTCTTGATTTCCTGAATGCGTTTGGGTTCTTGAGAAATGAACACCGTGAACATTCTTTTGAGAAATGATCGCTTATCTGCCATTGATTCCAGAAACTTACTGTCTATAATATCTTTGTGCACTGACGAAATCCTCATATCTACACCGCCATGGTGTCAGTGTTGTGAAGTATCTGCTTATACGATGCCGTGCGTTTTTCGGCAACATCTTTGAAGCAGAAAGCGGTTCATGTGGAGGAGGTGGATGGCGGAAGTTGACGGTTGAATTGTGATTCGGAGGAATATGGGAAAGAATACATGGATCGTTGGTCTGGTGGGATTATATTTTTGTCGATCGAGATATGATGTCCAAATGATAAAAGGGGTGAAAACAGACAGTTTTCACCCCTTTTATCGTGTTTTAACGAGATATTACATGGCGTACAGTGTGTCGCCAGGAATTGTGGCGATGTTATTTTTATGCAACAGCTCAATGCCTTGATCGGTTCGGTCAAACCGGAAGATCAATACGGCTGAGTTGCCGCTTTGCTGGACAAAGGCGTACATGTATTCCACGTTGATTCCTGATTCTTGAAGCATGGTGAGGATGGCGTTTAACCCGCCAGGCACATCGGATACTTCCACAGCGACAACCGAGGTTCGCCCAACAGTGAATCCGGCTTCTTTCAGTGTGTCCTTGGCCTTGGTGAAGTCGGAAACAATAAGACGCAGAATGCCAAAGTCCGAAGTGTCTGCCAAGGAAAGCGCACGGATGTTGACGCCAGCCTCGGACAGGATGCGGGTGACCTCAGCGAGACGTCCGGCACGGTTTTCCAAAAATATGGAGAGTTGGTCTACTTTCATAATGATCTCCTTCTGAATTGGAGGCGTTAGCCTTCTTTTCTCTTATCAATGATGCGCTTGGCCTTGCCCGTGGAGCGTTCAATCTCCTTGGGACTGACCAATTTTACCTTGGCGGTGACGCCGAGGAATTCTTTAATGTTTTTCATTACCTTTGATTCGACCCGTTGTAAATTCTTAATCTCATCCGAGAAGATGGATTCATTGACTTCGACATGAACTTCCAACGTGTCCAGGTTGGCCTGCCGATCAACAATAAGTTGATAGTGCGGTGTTAACCCTTCGGTTTTTATGAGAATGGATTCAATTTGTGAGGGGAAGACATTGACGCCACGAATGATGAGCATGTCATCGGAACGGCCAGAAATACGTTTCATACGGGCCGTGGTTCGGCCACATTTGCATGGGGCGGTGTTCAGGCTTGTCAGATCGCGAGTCCGGTAGCGGATGAGGGGAATTCCTTCTTTGGTCAAGGTGGTGAAGACGAGTTCGCCTTCTTCGCCCGGGCCGACAGGTTCGCCTGTTTCCGGATTGATGGTTTCTGCCAGAAAGTGGTCTTCCTGAATGTGCAGACCATCTTGGGCTTCGAGACATTCAATGGCCACGCCTGGTCCCATGATTTCGGACAGTCCATAGATGTCAATGGCCTTGATACCGAGTTTCTGTTCGATTTCGAGGCGCATTTCATTGGTCCATGGTTCTGCACCGAAAATGCCGACGCGCAGTGGAAGGTCTTTGATGTCGATCCCCATTTCCTTTCCTGTTTCGGCCAGAAACAATGCATAGGACGGGGTGGCACAGATGACGTCCGGGGCAAAGTCCTTGAGCAGGGCGACCTGTCGTCTGGTGGCTCCACCGGAGATAGGGACAACGGTCGCTCCCAGTGTTTCCGCACCGTAGTGAACGCCCAGTCCGCCAGTGAACAGCCCGTAGCCATAGGAGTTGTGAACTGTGTCGCTGGCCGAAGCTCCGGCAGCCATGAAAGCGCGGGCCATGAGTTCGCCCCAGTTCTGGATGTCTCGTTTGGTGTAGCCGACAACGGTGGCCGTGCCGGTTGTGCCCGACGAGGAGTGAATGCGGACGATTTGGTCTTTGGGCACGGAAAAAAGGCCGAAGGGGTATTGGTCACGGAGGTCCTGCTTGACCGTGAATGGCAGCCGAGTAAGGTCCTTCAGACTTTTTATATCCTGCGGTTTTACTCCCTTTTCATCAAAGGATTTTTTGTAAAAGGGGACAGTGGCATAGACGCGTTCGCATAAAGCCTGAAGTCTGCGGAGCTGGAGTTTTTCCAGGTCCTCCCTTGGCAGGGTTTCGTTTTTGATGTCGTAAATCATTCCGTGAGCCTCCTTGCACGGCCTTGATCGGCCAGTGGTGACAAAATAAAAAACCACGGTCCTTTCGGCCCGTGGTCTGTGTTAGCGTTTTTTTTCGCTCCAAAATACTCCACGAACCTCCTACTGGGGGCACATAAAGAAGAAAAAGAAGCGAAATGCGTAGCAATTTTTCATGACGCTGAGACTGCCTCATGTTCCAGACCTCGTCAAGAGGTTTATCGAGCCCCGACAGTGTTTGCCGTGAGGACTCCATACGACCAGCCATTGCGAACCGGGGCAAAGTGCATTACATGGCTATGAAACGATCACTGAATGGAGGATATATGCAGTTCAGGGAATTGATGGAACGAAATAGGTCACGGCGGACTTTTGACGAGTCTCGTCCTGTTGCCATGGAAACATTGGTCGAACTGATTGCATTGACTCGATTCATGCCGTCGGGAAGGAATATGCAGCCTTTGAAATATTTTGCCGTGACTGACCCGGACCAATGCGCTGCTTTGTTTCCCCTTTTGGGCTGGGCTGGATACCTCAAGGATTGGAAAGGTCCGGCAGAAGGAGAGCGGCCAACCGGCTATATCATCATGCTTTTGGATAAGGATCTGGCGGATGATCCCGGATGTGATCACGGGATAGCCAGTCAGTCCATCATGCTTGGAGCGGTTGAAAAAGGTCTTGGCGGATGTATTATCGGAACGTGTAACAGAAAAAAGATGGGCGAGGTACTCGACCTGTCCGAAAAATACGATATACTGTTGGTCTTGGCATTGGGTGTTCCCACTCAGGATGTGGTTGTGGAACCGCTTCCCTCTGACGGCAGTATCACGTATTGGAGTGGAGACGATGGCAGACACCATGTTCCCAAACGTGGGATGGATGAGCTGCTTGTTGGGTGCTACCCTGAAAAAGATTAAAAGGTATCGAAAGATACGAGGATTACATTGTTGAACAAAGAAAAGAAATTTGCGCAGATGAAGAGTGAAGACAAAGCTCGGAGAGTCGCACAATGGCTTGATGAAAAACAGGGCGAAAAGATTGTGGCTATCGATGTCTCGAAAATGAGTTCGGTCACCGATATGACAATCGTGGTTTCTGCCCGTGGTGTGAAACATGCCAAGGCCCTGGCGGAATTTGTTTTGGACAAGGCCGCTGAAGAGAATATCGAATTCCTGAGTATGGAAGGGCATAAAACAGGTGAGTGGGTCCTCGTTGATCTGAATGACGTGCTGGTTCATGTCTTTCTGGATGAATTGCGAGGATTTTACAATATCGAAGGGATGTGGGCGGAAGCACCGCAACTCGAAATTTAGCCAATGGCTGGAGGCGAAATGGCCGAACCGAAGAAAACACTGCTGTTGATTCTGGACGGATGGGGCATTGCGCCCGAGAGCGAGGGCAATTGCGTTCGTAACGCCCCAACGCCTCATCTGGATAGGCTTCTGGCACAGTATCCCAACACCCGTCTGACCTGTTCGGGACGGGCTGTGGGACTGCCTGACGGCTTCATGGGCAATTCCGAAGTTGGTCATATGAATATCGGTGGCGGTCGTATCGTCTATCAGGACATGACTCGTATTGACCTTTCGTTGGAGGACGGCAGTTTTTACGCAAATCCAACGCTCTTGAGCCTGATGGAAAAGACCAAGGCCGGAAGTGGCCGTTTGCATCTCATGGGTCTGGTCTCAGATGGCGGTGTTCACAGTCATCAGAACCACATCTATGCCGCGCTCAGGGTGGCCAAGGAACAGGGAGTGCCCGAAGTCTTTGTCCATGCCTTCATGGATGGGCGGGATACCTCGCCGACCAGCGGATTGGGGTATATGCGGCAGTTGATAGCCGCGATGGACGAGATTGGAATTGGGCGAATTGCGACCGTGAGTGGTCGGTATTGGGCCATGGATCGGGATAAGCGTTTTGATCGCAATGCGCTTGCGTACAAGGCACTGGTTTCCGGGGAAGGTGTGACCATGACCGATCCCATGTCCGGAATACAGGCTTCGTATGATCGGGATGAGACAGACGAATTCATCAAACCGAGTGTTATCCACGGTGTGGATGGGCAGATCGGTGATGGAGATGGCGTGTTTTTCTTCAATTTCCGGGCAGATCGAGCACGGCAGTTGTGCCGTTCGCTTTATGCATCGGATTTCAACGAATTCCCGCGTGAATCGGTGCCGGCAATGGCGGATTTCGTGACCATGACACAATACGAGTCCTCGTTTCCCATGCCCGTGGCGTTTCCGCCGGAAACCTACAGTGGAACGCTGGGGGAAGTCGCGTCCGGTCAGGGTATGAAGCAGTTGCGAATTGCCGAAACCGAGAAATATGCGCATGTGACCTATTTCCTCAATTGTGGGCGGGAAGACCCGTTCCCGAATGAGGATCGGGTCATGGTGCCTTCGCCTCGCGAGGTCGCGACATACGATCAAAAACCGCAAATGAGTGCGGACGAAGTAACTGATACGCTCAGACGCAAATTCCCGGAATATGACCTGTGCGTCTGCAATCTTGCCAATTTGGATATGGTGGGACATACCGGTATCATCGATGCGGCAAAACAGGCGTGTGTGACCGTGGATGCGTGTGTGGGCCGGATTGTGGAAACGGTTCTGGAAGCTGGTGGGCGCATGTTATTGACCGCTGACCATGGCAATGCCGAAAAGTTGATTGCCGATGACGGCAGTCCGCATACCGCGCATACGACCAATCCTGTTCCTTTGGTATATATTGAAAAAGGGTGTGAAGATGCTGAGCTTGAAGAGGGGATTCTGGGCGATTTGGCTCCGACGATCCTTGGATTGTGGGGCGTTGAGCAGCCCGCTGAAATGACCGGAAAGAACCTGGTCAAAAAGAGAAGATAATGGTTGAATCAAAGAAGCCTCTGACCCCGGTCAAGCCCACAGGTATGGAATTGATATTCCTGTATCCCTGTCCGCATTGTGGCCGGGAAGTCCCTCTTATTGCCCCGTCCCGTCCTGCCATGGCGCAGTGTGACGCGTGCCGGGAAAATTTTCCGATTGTCCCGGTGGATGATCGGACCATTCGGTACATGAAACTTGTTCTTGCGGGCGGTAAGGCCGGGATTGACCCGGACTTTTTATAATCATCGTTTCGAGACAAAGAGAGCCGGTCAAATCCTGAAGGATTTGACCGGCTTTTTTTTATAGATTTTCTCTCAATAAAATCTAGATAAAAGTATATTTATTTGATTTATAAAAGCTTTTATTGTCGAGATACGGCGTCTTCATTTGATGTTGTTGAAAGTGTCTTTTGAGTGGATGTGTTATTTCGTTGCCGACTTTTTGTACTGCATGAGACAATTCCCAGCCACAATGAAGCCGAGACCAGCAACAGTCGCGGGCAGGATTTCTTCTCCCACGAGGAAATGGATGAAGATGAGCGAAAGGAATGGGGAAAGGAAAATGAGATTCGCGATACGGGCTGTGCCGCCGCCGTCCGGGGTCGCGGCGTACTTCATGGCGGTGAGCCAAAGGGCGAACGTGATACCCATTTCGAAAATGCCAACATAGAGCGCAGCAAGGGCCGCTTTGGTGGAGACTGTTGGCAGCTCTGAGACGCAGAGTGTGGTCACAAGAATGAGTGGGAACGCGCAGAGGAATCCAAGCAGAAGTCCTGCCAGAGGTTCAGCGGTGCTCCGGGTGTTGAAAATCCAATACACCGCCCAGATAACCGTGCTTGCCAGAGCCAGGCCGACGCCGGTGAGGTTGGAGAATTCGAGGGAGAAGGGATTGCCATGGGTGGAAATGACCACAATACCGAAATAGCTGAGACAGATGGCTCCCAAGTCCTTACTTGACATCTTCTGGCCCAGAAGTGGGATGGACAAAAGAGAGAGGGTGATGGCCCAAGTGTAATTAATCGGTTGGGCCTCCTGTGCCGGAAGCAGGTCATACGCTTTGAAAAGTATGATGTAGTAGAGAAACGGATTAAGTATGCCAAGCAGGGCCGAACGGAGCATCTCACGGCGTGGCATTGCGAAAAGTTGATGCAGGGTGCCTTGAAAGGCCATAATTCCAGCCAGGGCCACAATAGATGTGGTGCAGGCAATGAGCAGAAGTTGGAAGGGGTCCAGTTCGGTCAGGGCTATTTTGAAGGCTGAGGCCACCGTGGACCAGATGCCCACGGTGACCAGCCCGAAGAAAATGGCTTTTTTGCTGTTTGTCACGGGTGTTTAAATGATGACGTGTTTTTTAATGTGATTGACGACCTCTTCGACATCGTCGGTGACAAAGAACAGGTTGAGGTCATCTTCATTGCAGAATTTGTTGGTGACAAGCTGTGTCTTGAACCAGTCGATGAGCCCGCCCCAAAATTCCGTGCCGAACAGGACGATGGGGAACGGCTTGATGCGATGTGTTTGGATCAGCACCAGTGCTTCAGAGAGTTCATCCAGCGTGCCATATCCGCCGGGCAGGGCCACGTAGGCCAGCGCGTATTTGATGAACATGAGCTTGCGGATGAAGAAATACCGAAATTCGCTCTTGATATTCATGTATGGATTGTTGTGTTGTTCCATGGGCAGGTGAATATGCAGACCGATGGATTCGCCTCCGTTATCATACGCGCCTTTGTTGCCCGCTTCCATCAGCCCCGGACCTCCGCCGGTGATGATGGAGTAGCCCGCATCTGACAGTGCCTTGGAGAGTTCCACGGTTTTTTCATAGAGAGGATCTTCCGGTTTGACTCGGGCTGAGCCAAACATGGAAACCGCAGGGCCGATTTCCGAAAGGTTTTCGAATCCGTCCACGATTTCCGACATAATTTTGAAAAGCCGCCAGGACTCGTGGATAGACAGGTCATCAATGAGATATTGTTTGGAGCGGTGGATCATGAATTCTCCTTGGATGTCGATTGGAATTGTTGCCTGGAAACGGTTTATAAGGCATGTAATTGTGACGGCGGATATCGAATCCCGCTTGTAGACACAGTACACAGATTCTTCTTCTTTCGAAAGCGGATTTTGCCACTTTCCACAGGGAGATGACAAGCAAAGGAACATCAATGAAAATTACTTTCATGGGCGCGGCTCGAACCGTCAGTGGCTCCTGCTATATTCTTGAATGTGGGAACACGCGGTTTGCTGTTGATTGCGGTTTGCATCAGGGCAATAAGGAAATTGAAAAGCGGAACTGGAATCTTGAGAATTATGATGGGAAAAATTTGGATTTTATCCTGATAACCCATGCGCATATTGATCATACCGGACTCCTTCCGGCTCTTGTCTCCAAAGGATTCAAGAATCCCATCTATTGCACGGCACCAACTCGGGATTTGTTGGAGATCATGTTGCTCGACAGTGCGCACATTCAGGAGATGGAAGCGGAATGGACCAACCGCAAGCGGTTGCGGACCGGTGGGCAGCCGGTACGGCCATTGTATGCCATTCCAGATGCCGAGAAGACCATCCCGCTGTTCGCGACCGTTAAGTATTCGGAGACATTTGAACCCGCGCCAGGAATCAAGGTCACCTATATGAATGCCGGGCATATCTTGGGGTCGGCCTTTATTGAAATCGAATATGAGCAGGACGGCAAGAAGACCAAGGCGGTTTTTTCGGGCGACCTGGGCCGACCTGAACAGTTGATTGTCGAGGACCCCAGCGATGTGGATTGCGCAGACTACCTGTTTCTCGAATCGACCTACGGGAATCGAAATCACAAGGATGAAGAAGGAAGTCTGGAAGAACTGGGCGAGGCCATTGCCTATAGCTACAAGCACGGAGAAAAGGTTGTTATTCCGGCGTTTGCCGTGGAACGGTCCCAACAGATTATTTACAGCTTGTTTTTGTTGAGAAAACAGGGAAAACTGCCCGACGACATGCCCGTGTATCTGGATAGCCCGTTGGCAATCCGTGCGACGGAAATTTTCAGGAAGCACCCTGAGTTTTTTGACAATGAAACACAAGAGCTTATCAAGAATGGGGAGAATCCTCTGGATCTTCCCAATCTGAAATTTACCGAGAGTCGGGAACAATCGCAGGCTATTAATGAGACGCGAGGTCCGGCAGTCGTGATATCCGCCAGCGGCATGGCGAATGCCGGACGTATCAAGCACCATTTGCGGCATAATTTATGGCGTTCTGGTGCCAGTGTGGTCTTTGTCGGATGGCAGGGCGTTGGAACACCCGGGCGAAAGATCGTTGGCGGTGCGAAAAAGATTCGGATTTTTGGTGAAGAAGTGGCGATTAACGCCAAGGTGTTTACCATCAATGGATTTTCCGGCCATGCCGGACAGGATGAGCTGATGAATTGGCTGGGGACGATGCAGGGGAAACCGATGAAGGTCATTCTCGTGCACGGCGAAGCCGAGGTCCAGAAGGAATTTGGTGCACTTATTACCGAGAAATTTGGTTTTGAAGTGCATATTCCTGAATATATGGAAGAAATTGAATTGGAACCCGGGCGGGAATTTCAGCCTGTGGTGGATATGGCCGTTGCCCGCCCCCGGGTGGATTGGAGTTTCCTGTTGGCGGATTCCGAAAAACTGTACGAGGAGTTGCGGGAACGGGTGAAAGGTGTCGAGGACCGGCCATGGGTCGATCAGGCGGAATTACGAGACAAACTGCTTGATATTAATCGTCATATTGTTGAACTTGTCTCGGAAATGTAACTATGAGAATTGTTGGCGGAAAATACAAGGGACGCAGGCTCAAAACCTGCGAAGGGCCGGGCTATCGACCGGCCACCATGAAAGTGCGTGAATCCATTTTTTCCATGCTGATGGCGCGGGGTGTGGATTTTGCGACAGTTCGTGTCATTGACATGTTTGCAGGCTCAGGCAGTCTGGGGGTTGAATGCCTGAGTCGAGGTGCGACAACAGCCTGGTTTATTGAGAAAAGTTCAAAGGCCGCTGGGTTGATACGAAAGAATCTGGCTGACTTGGGAGTTGCGAGAGAAAGCGCAAGGGTGGTCAGTAAGGACCTTTTTGGTGTATTGTCCCAGAAACCGGAAATACCTTTTGATCTGGTTTTTATTGACCCGCCCTATGGAAAAGACTTATTGGTCCCGGCTTTGGAAAAGGCGTTACAGAAAGGGTGGATCGCACCCGGCGCGCTGGTCCTTGCCGAAGTGGAAACAGCTGTGAAAGCTCCAACAGAAGGGCCGATTGCGGAAATGGATGTATTAACAGATCGTGAATACGGTCAAACCAGGATATTTTTATGGCGGAATTAGACCCTCGTCTGGCAGTGTACCCCGGAACATTCGATCCCTTGACCATGGGACATGTGAGCTTGACTCGGCGTGGCCTGAAAGTTTTTGATACGGTTATTTTGGCTGTTGCACAAAGTACCCCCAAAAAAACGTTATTTTCCATTGAGGAACGTGTTGAATTGGCGAAAGAGGTTTTTCGCGATGAACCCAATGTCATTGTCGAACCATTCGATTGCCTGTTGATCGATTATGTTCAGGACAAGGGCGCGGAAGCGATCATGCGTGGTCTGCGTGCGGTTTCCGATTTTGAATATGAATTTCAGATGGCGCTCATGAACCGAAAATTGGTACCCGAGATTGAAACCGTTTTCATGATGACCGATTTCAAGTGGATGTACCTGAGTTCCACGATCGTGAAGGAAGTCGCTGAATACGGTGGAGATGTGTGTGGACTGGTCCCTGGTCCCGTCGTGAAGGCTCTGAATATCAAGTACGGCTTTTCCTATGGGTGCGGTGGCAACAAGAAGAAAGGGAAATGAGCAGAAAACCTCCCATAGTATGTTTGCTGGGGCCGACCGGAACCGGCAAGACCGCAGCCGCTATCGCTGTTTCCAAACGGGTGGCAGCCTCTGTCATCAACTTTGATTCCAGACAGGTCTACCGGGATTTCCCCCGTATTACTGCGCAGCCGGACGTTGAGGAGCAGGCCGTGTGTCCGCATCTCTTGTACGGTTTCTTGGATACCGAAGATAAAATGACTGCTGCCCGATTTGTTGCCATGGCGGTGGAGCAAATCGAAGCGGTCCGAGAGCAGGGGCGTTTACCCATTCTTGTCGGCGGGACCGGATTGTATTTGCGGTCCCTGCTTTCAGGGATTGCACCCATCCCTGAAATTCCTGCACAGGTCCGGCAGCAGGTTCTTGATCGAATTGCGGTCGAAGGACCACAGGTGCTTCATGCGGAATTGAAGCTGACCGATCCTGACTATGCCGCCAAAATTCATCCGAATGATACCCAGCGCAACGCCCGGGCCGCGGAAGTATATCTGTCCACAGGTCGGACCATGACATGGTGGCATACGGAAAGCGAATACGCTCCGGCTCCGTATGACGCTTTGAAAATCGGTATGAAAGTGGATTTGAATGAATTGACTCCGCGTTTGGCCGAACGGATCGGCGAGATGGTGGAGCAGGGAGCTGTGGACGAGGCCAAGGCGGCCTTGGTGCGGTGTTCCAATCCGGATGCGCCGGGGTGGACCGGCATTGGGTGCGCTGAATTGTTCGCCTTTTTGCAAAAAGAATTCTCGCTTGAGCAGGCCAGGGATGCGTGGATAAAGAATACCCGGGCCTATGCGAAGCGGCAAATCACCTGGTTCAAGAAGGAATCAGATATTATCTGGTTTGCTCCCGGGCAAAATGAAGCAATTGCCGATTGTGTGGAGCAGTGGCTGGCTGGTTTCGACGATTAACTTTCTCCGATGACACCCAATTGTACGGGGGTCAAATACCAGTTCAATGTTCCGCATTGGTGGGTCATGTCCATCTCAAGTTGCATGAGACCGCCATTCTCGATGGCGATATCTACTGGAGTTCGTGTCGTCAGAATGTGGGACGCCAAGGCTCCGAGTGAGGGAAGATGCCCTACAATGAGTATTGATTCCAACCCGTTGTAATCGCGGATGTAGTCGAGTGTCTTTTGTGCAGGTGTCATGGCCGTGACAACGTCGGTCACCTGAATTCTTGACGGGGGATATCCCGTGTATTCCGCCATGATTCTGGCCGTTTCCAAGGTGCGGGTTTTGGGGCTGGTTACGATCAGTTCAAATCCCAGGCCGAGGACCTGTGCGGCTCGGGCTGATTTTTCGATTTGTTCCCGTCCCACAGGACTTAATGGCTGATGTTTGTCAAGTTCTTTTGACAGACAGACACCGTGTTGCATTAAATGGATTCGCATGTCCAACTCCCCTATCTGGTTGCCGTATTTCGTCATGGTATCATTCGCTTGGGGGCGCGGCAAGCGGCTTGCAGAAAAGCGGTAACCACGATACATGCCGTTGAGTTTGATTATCTCACGCCGCGTGCGGTTTTGAATACTTGAGGACACTACATATATGGCACTTCGTCTTGTTCTTCCTATTTTATTGTCGGTTTTTTTGCTTACTCCTTCGGCGTATGCCTTTCAGGGATACGTCCAACACGTTGGCGAGGGGGGGGCGATAGCCTGGGGGAGTGGTGAGCTTTCCGTTGTTCAATCCGTTGAAAAAAAAGACGATGAAGTTACTCCGTATACCCCTTTGGCGATTCGAAAAGCCGTGTCCAAGGCCCGTCGGCTGTTGTTGGATATGGTTTTGTCCACCCGAATCAACGCCAAGCGGACTGTGAGCAGTGCGTTGGCGAATGATCGCCTCTTGGCGAGTCAGGTGCGAGGTTTGGTCCACAATTCACTTTTTCGTGGACCGTCTCATCTGGACACAGAAGGCAGTGTGCAGGTTTCGGAACGATTTCGGGGAAAGCTGGCTGAGTTGATTTTTCCGACGACCATTCAATTCCAAAGCGGTATCCCGCCGAAACTCTCCACATATATGGAGCAGAGTGAAACAGAACTTGAAGCGGTTGGTTCCGCGATAACGGGATACTCTGGGCTTGTTATTGACGCTCGGGGAATGCGTTTGACTCCTGCATTGGCACCTAATGTGTATGGTCAGGATGGACTCGGGGTATATGGTGCTTTTTTGGTGAGCCGAGCCAATGCCGTCAATAAAGGCGTTGTCGCCTATGCAAACACGTCTGATTTGACGGTCCTTCGTGAACGGGTAGGGAACAATCCTCTCCGGGTCAAGGCAGTCAGTGCCTATGGTTCCTGGCGCACCGATGTCGTGATCGAATCATCCATGGCCAGTTTGGTCCGTGCGGTTTTGAAGGCCGGAAATATCGTTGAGAATTGTGCGGTCGTCATTCTTGTTGATGACTCCGTTCCCTCGGAAATTATTGAAACTGAAATACAATAGGCATGAGTTTGATAATGCGGAATATTTTGAGAATTGGTGTTGTCCTGACGGTTGTTTTGTTTCAGTCCCTGGCTTTGGCTGGGACCGTGGATGTCTTTCGTGCCACGGAAGAGACTGTTTCTCCCATGAAAATGCGTTCGGAAGCCATGGCAGAAGGGTTTGCTCTGGCGGTCGTGGATGAGGCCCTGCTCATGCTGCCTGATTTGGATTTTCTGCGTGCCGAAGCTCTGAAAATGTATTTTACCGGACGCGCTGAACCGTATGTTCAAGGGTACAAATTGCTTTCGTCCAAAGAGGTCGATGGCGGACTGTCCATGCGGATTGATGTACGGGTGAATAGACGGACATTGCGTGACCAAATGAAAAGAATGGGGCTTTTTGAAACAGTGCAGACTCCGTTGTCAGCATCCGTGGTGTGGCCCGAGAATATTTCGAAAGACGATATGGCCGTATTGCAAGAACTGGTAACCCTGACAGGGCTGGAATTGGAAGAGACTGTTTTTCCGGCATTCTCTCTGGAATATACCAAAGAAAATGCGTATAAAGGGCGTCTGGTGCTGGAAAATCGTGAATGGCTCAGTATCAACAAGGACCTGGCGGTGGTCTGGGTTGATGTGTGGTCTCGGTATTTTGGGCAGTCGCAGTCAAAGGCGACGGCTCCCAAAATGAATCTGCTGACGATTTCCGGTTGGTTTTCACCGGATGGTGTCCTGGAGTTTGATCGTGTTCTCAGAGGATGGGAGTCGGCTGTTCAGGAAGCAAAATTGGTCGATATGGATATGCAGCCCACTGGCGTCGGTGCGACATGGGATGTGACGATTTTGAATCGCGACCGTCTGGATATGTTGTTACAGTCATTTCTGCCACAGCGTGGTTTGATGTTTCAAATGACGCAGGGAGACTAAGAGAGGAGGCCATACCGCCGTGTCTCGTGATGCCATTTGGACGATTCCCAATATCCTGACAATCATTCGGATTCTTTTGACTCCGGCATTTGTCATGGCGTATATTTCCGAAAATTTCAATTTTGCCTGGATACTCTTTGCCATTGCCGGGTTGACTGATGCGCTGGATGGCTTTTTGGCGCGGATATGGAACCAGCGGTCGCAGCTCGGTGCCATGCTCGATCCGCTGGCCGACAAAGTCCTGCTCGTGACCTCTTTTATTTGTCTTGCCCTCAAGGGGTGGATTCCTGATTGGTTTGCCGTACTGGTTGTCAGTCGTGATGTCATTATTGTTGGCGGGTTGGCCGTGCTTCATTTCTGGGGAATCGAAGTTCGAAGTCGGATTCATCCTATCTGGATCAGCAAAATCACCACCGCCGCCCAGATCTTTTTGGTTATTTTTGTCATGATCCAACGCTCTTTCGGCTTGGATTTCCCTTCCATTCAAGCTTTGATGGTTTGGACCACCGCTCTTTTGACCATTATTTCTGGAATAGCCTACGTCCGTCGTGGTTTTGAACTGTTTTCTGAGGGAACTAACGGATAACGCCACATCCAATGTATGGCAGTGTGTTGCATTGGCGCGGAGAGGGGGGGCGTGTTTCGTCTCGAACCAGAGACTTACACTCTCGATAAGTGGGGTAGAAAGGACTTTGGGACCGAATATATGAGAAAAGCCCGATTCCAAAGGAACCGGGCTTGATGGTCTCAAAAGACTGAATGTCGATTAATTTTCTTTCTTTTTCTCGTTTGTATCGTCTTTGGGGGTGACGTCGATTTCGTCAGGTTCGCTTGTTGCCCGTTTGAAATTGCTGATGGCCTTGCCGATGCCACCACCAATTTCGGGTAATTTTTTGGCACCAAAGATGACCAGGACTATAACGAGAATTATTAACAGTTCCCAAACTCCGAATCCGCCGATCATATATTGCCTCCAATTTGGTGAAAGTCCGCATGATTATTTATTGACTGAGCCTATACACCCGGGCACATGCACAGTCAAGGTTCTGAGCCCTTTTCGCGTCCCGGCACCACGCGGATAAAATGGCTGCTTCATCCTTTACAATCAAGGGTATGCGCCTTACATCTTCGAAGACCGGGAAGTGAGTATGTTCACGGTTGCAGCCCATATGTCAAACAAGAATGAGCTATCATGAATGATATAACACGATTGCCTGGAGACACCTGTCTGTTTTATGTCCGGGGGCGGTGCCTCTACGAGGAACGGCTGAACCCCGGATATACCAAGTCCTGGCGGTGCCAGGTCCTTGCGAGGTGGGAGTCGAAGTTTGACGATTTCATTGCCCGGGCGGAGTTTTTTGGTGTTGAACAAGAGCGCATCCCGGATTTGTGGGACACGCAATTTCAACGGATGGCTCGGGACGTGTTTCATTGCCAGATGTATACCTATTCACCCGGTGTGGAACTTCCGGGATGTCGAAATCAATTGGACGCCATTTGTATTCATGGCCTGCCAAAGTGTCATGGACGGTGCCGTCATTACTCGATTGAACGGCATGAACTCGATCTCACAGATAAATCAGGAGAATGAACATGTTGCTTTCTTTTCCCACACTGCACCCTGAATTGTGGACGGGTGCTTCCTTGGAAGGATTGTGTTTTTTTGATCCGGGATTGAATGAAGATATTTTGACTGGTGCGTTTCGTCCGGACGAGCTTCCGCTTGACTCCAAGACGGCGACAGCCCTCATCAATGATTGCTTGCGGTTTGGAGAACAGTTCAAGGACCCCAGTGAAATGGCGTATTTTGGGGCCATGACATCCGACGACTTTTATGAAGGGTCAAGCATGTCCATTCAGAAACAATTGACCCGTCAATTTGACGATGGATTGGGAACCAAGCAGGAGCGCGAGGCAAAGGAAGCGCGTGCAAAGGCGCAATTTATTTTGCTTCTGGCCTGGTTTTTTGAAGAACGAATGATTGAATTGGCCGGATTGGAGCAGGGGATCAAGGCAAATTGGAAGTCCATGGATCAGACATTGGGATTGGACGACGAAGATCGTATCAATGAACGGGTGGTCAATCTCGGGAATGTACAGAGTCATACCGGCGGTGCCATGGATGACCAGACTCTTTCTTTCCCCTGGCAACGGGTGATCGAAGCATTGCCCGCCTTTCTTCCTGAAGAAGCGATTCTGGTCTGTTCGGATCAGGACGTGATCGAGGCGTGGACAGAGCTGTCCATAGACTTTGTCGAAGATAAAAAAAATGGAATGCGAACGGCCACGTTGCCTGCATGGATGTTTGCCGGACGTCGTCAGGCACCGGAAGGAATGCCGATGGCTCTCAAGTCTGTCACTGTTGGAATAGTTAAATAATTCGAGGAGAAATATATGGCAGTTGCCACTTTGGCTGTGAACCCGGAATTGCTCGGGGGACTCAAGACCGTTATTTTTGACTGTGATGGTGTGCTTATTCAGTCCTATGAAGCCAATATGCAGTATTATGGAATGATCCGGGAGAAACTCGGCTTGCCTCCGCTGACGGATTCGGAAAAATATTATGTTCATTCGCGAACGCACAGGGAAGCGGTGGAACATATCGTACCTGCCGATCGTTTTGACGAGGCGTGGGAACTGGTTCGGGATTACGATTCATCAACACTGCATCAATATCTCAAGCGATCTGAAGGCGTTCGTGAATTCCTGTGTTGGTTGCGAGATGCCGGTTTTGGGCTGGCAGTCAATACCAGTCGAGGGGATACCATGGATGGTATTTTGACATTGATGGATCTTCAAGGCTTTTTTCATCCGGTGATGACGTCGGACAAGGTCGCGGTTCCGAAACCGCATCCCGAAGGCGTTTTGACGATTTTACGGGAACACGATGTGCAACCACATGAAGTTGCATATATTGGTGATTCCATTGTTGATCAAAAGACAGCGGAGGCGTCCGGTGTCCGTTTTTGGGCCTATAGGGACGCCAATCTGACCGCTGACGTCCACATTGATGATTTTGGAATGATCAAGGCGGCTATGGAAAGCGTGTACAAAGGATGAAGTCTGGTATTTTAAGACTTGATTCTTGCTATACGGTGTGCGAAATTACTCACATTGGTATTAATGGTGGATACTAAGGTATTCCTATTCTTTTGGAGGATATATGGATTTTATGGGCTCACTCGTCCAAGCGACGGCGTATGTCACTGATACAGTCCTTACAATATACTTCTGGATCGTTATTGTTTCTGCTCTTCTTTCTTGGGTCAATCCTGATCCGTACAATCCCATCGTTCGGTTTTTACGTGGCGTGACAGAGCCGGTCTTTTATAAGATCCGTCGCTGGCTGCCTTTTGCCGTTGTCGGTGGGTTTGATCTTTCACCTATCGTGGTCATTCTTGCCATCCAGGTGTGCAAGATCGTCGTGGTCGGAAATCTGTCTCGTCTCGCGTACTCCATGAGTACCGGCGTTCCCATGTAGTTGACCACGGAGGAGGGCTGGCATGACAGTGTCCAAGATCGATTTGCTGAATAAGCAATTTTCACGCGGGGTCTTTGGGTATTCCCGTGTGGAAGTGGATCAATTCATGATGGAATTGGCCGAAGTGCTTGGCGAATTTGCTGATGTTCGCAAAGACATGCGCAAGAAGGTCAAGCGGTTGGAAAAGACGCTGGTCGAGTACCGTCAACGCGACGAGACCTTGCGGGATACGCTCATGAGCACGCAAAAAATGGTGGATGATCTCAAGGTCGCGGCCACCAAGGAAGCGCAGTTGATACTCGATGAGGCCCGTCTCAAGGCCGATGCCACTGTTCAGAAGGGCCACAATCGTTTGGCCCAGATTCACGAAGAAATTGAAGGCTTGAAAAAGCATCGGACGCAGTTCGAGATTCAGCTCAAGGCGCTTCTGCATTCTCATCTCGAAATGATTGAGGCGGATAGCTCCGAGCGGGATAAGGTTGAAGAACTTGAGTCCAAGTTGAAATATTTAAAGAAAGTTGATTGAGAAAGGTATGGGAGTTCCTTCCAGACCTGAATGTGTTCGTTGGTATAAAGATTGTTGGCACATTGCCGTATGGGTTCAACCTGGTGCTCGAAAAAGCCAGCTGGCTGGAGAATATCAGGGGTGCGTCAAGATTCGTTTGAACGCTCCGGCAGTCGATAACAAGGCGAATAAAAGTCTTGTCCGATATGTTGCCGAGCTATTGAAAGTGAAAAAAAGTCAGGTGGCAATTGTTTCCGGGCACACCAACCGGAAAAAGCTTCTGGCATTAAGTTCGACGGGGGAGCCGGATTGGAGCAATCTTTTTCCTGACTCCTCACCGCGATAACCTGTAAAAAGGAGCAGAACATGGAAGCCAAAGACCTTGAATTGATTGAGATGCACGGGGCCGAAGACGCGCAGTTGAAGGCTCTGTGGGAACAGCATGCAACATATGGAAAAATGTTGGCTAAGCTTGAGTCCAAGTCCTACCTTTCCGCTACAGAAACACAGGAAATGAAAGAGCTGAAAAAGAAAAAGCTCGCTGGCAAGACGCAGTTGCAAAATATGCTCGACAAATATCGTCAATCGGAGGCGTAAGATATGAAATTAACCGGGGCCCAGATCCTTCTCAAGTGTCTGGAAATGGAAGGTGTTGATGTCATGTTCGGTTTCCCGGGGGGAGCCGTTATCGACATTTTTGACGAAATCCCCAAGTCGTCTGTCGAGCATATTCTAGTACGCCACGAACAGGGTGCTATTCATGCGGCAGACGGCTACGCCAGGGCTACTGGACACGTCGGGGTTTGTCTCGTCACTTCCGGCCCCGGTGCGACCAATACTGTCACCGGTATTGCCACGGCCTATGCCGATTCGATTCCGGTGGTTATTTTTACAGGCCAGGTACCCCGCGCACTGATTGGAAACGACGCGTTCCAGGAAGTGGACATCGTGGGGATCACCCGGCCCTGTACCAAGCACAATTATCTTGTGCAGGATATTGAAGATCTGGCTTCGACGGTCAAACAGGCCTTTTATCTGGCCCGTTCTGGTCGGCCCGGTCCGGTCTTGGTGGATTTGCCCAAGGATATTCAGCAGCAGCTCGCCGAGTTTCATTATCCGGAAGACGTGTCGATGCGGAGTTATAAACCGACGAAAAAACCGCATGTTGGCCAGATTCGCAAGGTGGTCAAGCTGCTCAAGAATGCCAAACGTCCGTTGATTTATTCCGGCGGTGGTGTGATTACGTCCGGGGGGCACGATGAATTGACTTGGCTTGGTCAGACTCTCAATATCCCGGTGACATCGACCTTGATGGGGCTGGGCGCGTTTCCCGGTGATGACGATTTGTTTCTCGGGATGCTTGGGATGCATGGCACCTATGCTGCGAATATGGCTGTGAATAATTGTGATTTGCTGTTGGCGGTGGGAGCGCGGTTTGATGACCGTGTGACTGGTAAGGTCGATACCTTTGCCCCCAATGCCACGATTGTTCATGTCGATGTTGATCCGACATCCATTCAGAAAAATGTTTCGGTGCATGTACCGTTGGTCGCGGATTGCAAGTCCGCCTTGGCCGCGCTCCAGAAAGAGACTGAAGTCTCTTTGGGAGATTTTGACTGGAAAGCCAGTTATGGCGATTGGGTTTCAAAGGTTCAGGGATGGGCTGCAGAGCATCCTTTGACCTACAATGATGATGAAACTTCGATCAAGCCACAGTATGTTGTCGAAAAAATTTATGAAATAACCGAAGGTGATGCGATTATCGCCACTGAGGTCGGGCAAAATCAGATGTGGGCTGCCCAGTTCTACAAATACAAAAAACCGAACACGTTGCTGACTTCTGGCGGATTGGGGACCATGGGGTATGGTTTCCCTGCGGCCTTGGGTGCGCAGCGTGCATTCCCTGACAAGTTGGTCATTGATGTGGCCGGAGATGGGTCCATTCAAATGTGTATTCAGGAAATGATGACCGCGGTCTGCAATAAGTTGCCCGTGAAGATCATCATCCTGAACAACGGCTATCTCGGCATGGTCCGGCAGTGGCAGGAGCTTTTCTATGAAAAGAACTACTGTTCCACCTGTATGGATGCCCAGCCCGATTTCGTGAAGCTGGCCGAGGCCTATGGTGCCGCCGGATTTCGTGTGACCGAGAAGAAGGACGTTGAATCAACCCTTCGAGAGGCCTTCAAAGTGGACAAGCCCGTTATTGTGGATATCCGCGTTGAGAGAGAAGAAAACGTGTATCCCATGGTCCCGGCCGGTGCTTCACTGACCGAGATGTTGTTGGTTTAGGAGTCGCGCCATGAGTAAGCATACTCTTTCAGTTATGGTTGAAAACGAGCCGGGTGTCTTGTCTCGTGTGGCCGGATTGTTTTCCGGGCGTGGTTTCAACATTTATTCTTTGAACGTGGCCCCGACCTTGGAGAAGGGCGTTTCTCTCATGACAATTGTCGCCGAGGGTGACGAGGCCATTGTTGAACAGATTGTCAAGCAGCTTCGAAAGCTTATTCCTACCGTTAAAGTCAAGGATTTGACTCAGTTGAGCTCAGTGGACCGGGAAATGGTCTTGCTCAAGGTCAATGCCGAGGATTCAAAACGCGCGGAGATACTACGAATTGTTGACATCTTCCGGTGCAAGGTTGTAGACGTCAGCGTCGATGAATTGATTATCGAGGTGACGGGCGACCAGGGCAAGATTGGTGCACTAATCAATTTGCTCACCCGTTTCGGTATCAAGGAAATAGCTCGTACTGGCAATGTCGCCATGAAGCGTTCCATGCAGATCGATTTATAATTCGCAATCAGGCAACAACACCGGGTCAGGGGTTTTGCTCCTTGCCCGGTTTTTGTGCATGTTTATATAATTCTAGAGATTGTGGCCCGTTAGGGCTAAAATATGAGGAGAATTCCCATGAAAGTGTATTACGAGAAAGATGCTGACTTGAATTTGTTGAAAGATAAAACCGTGGCCGTTGTCGGGTACGGTAGCCAGGGCCATGCCCATGCGCAGAACCTTCGCGATTCCGGTGTCAATGTCATCGTCGCTCAGCGTCCCGGTGGTCCCAACTATGATTTGGCCAAGGAACACGGCTTTGAGCCGATGTCCGTTGCCGAAGCCGCCAAGCAGGCTGACATGATCATGATCTTGTTGCCGGATCAACATCAGGCTGTCGTGTTTGCTAATGAGATTCTTCCTTACCTCGAAGAGGGCAACGTCATTGCCTTTGGTCATGGTTTCAATGTGCATTTTCAGCAGATCGTCCCGCCCAAGGGTGTTGACTGCGTCATGATTGCTCCCAAAGGCCCTGGTCATCTCGTGCGTCGGACCTACACCGAGGGTGGTGCTGTTCCGTGTCTGGCCGCTGTGGCAAACGACGCGTCCGGCAAGGCCATGGATATCGCCTTGGCATATGCCAAGGGTATTGGTGGAACGCGTTCTGGTGTTATCGAAACGACTTTCAAGGAAGAGACTGAAACAGATCTTTTCGGTGAACAGGCCGTTTTGTGCGGCGGTTTGACCGCTTTGTGCAAGGCTGGTTTCGACACCTTGGTTGAAGCCGGTTATCAGCCGGAAATCGCGTATTTTGAGTGCCTGCATGAGCTGAAGCTCATCATTGACCTCATGTATGAGGGTGGCATGGCAAATATGCGTTATTCCATTTCTGACACCGCTGAATATGGCGATTACGTGACTGGTCCTCGTATCATCACTGATGAGACCCGTGAGGAAATGCGTCGCGTCTTGAAGGACATTCAGTCTGGCAAGTTCGCCCGTGATTTCATCCTCGACAACCAGGCCGGTCAGGTTGGTTTGAAGACCATGCGTCGTATCGGTGCCGAAGCGCAGGTCGAAGAAGTTGGTGGCCGTCTCCGTGAAATGATGAGCTGGTTGAAAAAATAGTTCATATATTGAGCATGTCTATTTGGTCGGTCCTTCGGGGCCGACCTTTTTTTTATGGCTTATCCGTTCAGAGCGGCCGAAAACCCTTGTTGTTCGCCATTTTTTCTTTCTTTTAAGAAATCTGATTTTAGGTTTAACAAAGGCTTGACCGTCGGGGAAAACGTCTATAAATCACGCAATCCAAAATTTGAATATGAGGGTGTGCAATGAATATGGATGTTCTTTTTCTTGGGGGAGTTATCTTTTGTATCGAGGTCATGGTGCTGACGCTTGGTACCGTTCGGACCATGGTGACTGTCCTCGGTGAATCAAAAGCGGCTTTTTCCCTTGGTTGTCTGGAAATGACCTTGTGGATTTTCGGCACTTCAGCGGTCATGTTGAATGTCGGCAAGGAGCCGTTGCTTGGTGTGTGTTATGCCGCCGGTTTCGCCTGTGGAAATGTGGTCGGTATTCTCGCCGAAAAGAAGCTCGCGCTTGGCAATGTCGTTGTGCGGATTATCAGTGCGTGGAAAGGGCATGATATCGCCCACGCCGTTCGTGAAGCTGGGTTCATGATTACCACTGTTGCCGGAGAAGGTTCCGATGGTCCCGTGACCGTACAATTTGTGGTCTGCAAGCGAAAAGACATGAAACATCTTTTGTCTCTTGCCAGGACCATTGACCCGGATCTTTTCTATACCTTTGAAACCGCAGGTGGAGCCAGTGTCATAAACAGCCCCTCCGGCAGTCGGATCAACAAGCTTCTTGGTCCTATCCGAAAAGTCGTTCCACAAATTGGATAAGGAACAGTGGGGCGCGAGGGGGGGATGCCTCCGGCGGCCAGAGGGGAACCTCTTGGAAGAGGTTCCCCTCTGGACTCCCTTCCAGAACTTTTTGGCGCGCCTTCGGCGGGTTCCCACGATATTTATTGAGTGGGATTGAAGAAGGCGGGGAGGGACATGAAAGAAGGGATGGGTAAAGAAATAAGCACGTTGTCAAGAAAAGGCACATTTTAAATTTTTTCATTAGAATTTGTAAAAAATACAATTTTTTACAAAGTTCTCCCAAAAGCCGCACGAACAAATGCTGCCGACAGCCCTCGCGAAGCGACCTAAAAAGTTTGGGAGAGTCCAGAGAACCTTTTTCAAAAGGTTCTTTGGCAGGTCCAGGACAGCGTCCTGGTCGCACCGAAGGTGACCCCCGGTAGGGTGGTCTCGCTGAAGGCGACCCCCGGTAGGGCTGGTTTCGCTGGGGATCGGAAGTTGGTCAATATCCCTTGGGTTTGGTTTTGATATCGATGACCGGTGTTTTGTCGAGCACTTCGAGTGGCTCGACGACGAGGGTGGCTGGTTTTTGGATATCGATGAGCGTGACTCGATGAACACCGATGGGGTTGGGGCGTGAAGGAGAGCGTGTGGAGAAAACCCCGCGTTTTGGCTGGGAGAGATCGCCTCGGGGGTGAATTTTGAGGGTACTTCGGTTGCCTTTGTGCAGCCAGGTGAATATTTCCAGTTGGGAGCCGATGTCCATGGCATCAAGCCCGGCTGCGTAGGCCGGGTCCAACTCAATTGTGGCTCGAACGGCTCCGGGTTCATTTTCCATCTTGGGAGCCGAGGCCAGATCCGTTATGTCAGAATGAACAACGCCGATAAGAACGAGAGTGGTGTCCACGAGAGCCTCCTGTGTGATGGATTAGTGGTTGAAGTGATCGAATCCTTGGGTGGTGAATTGCGTGCCATTGAGTGTGATTCCAGGCGTTTTTGTCACGGTTCCGATACGAGTGAAGTGAGGGACCGATTCAGCTTTGCCTGCTTCGAATGGGGAAACTGCCCCAAGAAGTGCGTAATCCTCGCCGCCAAGCATGGCAAATTCAAGTGGATCAACACCAAGGGACTGGGCATATTCACTGACTTCGGTGTGCAGATTGTCTGTCGAAATGGTCAGATCAGCACCGAGTTCCGGGCCGAGTAGTCGTGGAATATCTCTGGCCAATCCGTCTGAAACATCCATGAGACTGGTCACTCCGGCCGCATTGAGCAGGGTTCCGATCATGACTTTTGGCTTGGGGCGTAGATGCGCCATGACCGAGGCTGGCATGGTCTCCCGTGCGCGTGAACCAGAGGCTTCGAGAGCCATGAGTCCGGCCCGGGCCAGACCGAAGTCGCCAATGGTGAAGAGGACGTCGCCAAAGGCGCATTGTTGACGTTTGATGAACCCTCTGGAACCGGCGACCCCGAAAATGGACAGGGAAATGCCGAGCGTTGGTGCGTGGCTGAGATCGCCGCCAGCGAGGATGAGATCGTTTTGGCGTGCTAACATGCCCATGGATTTGAAAAAATCGGTCCAGAATGAGTCGTCCAGCGATGGGGGAACCATGAGGTCCATGGTGAAGGCCACGGGCTTGGCTCCCATGGCCGCGATGTCACTGATGTTGACTGCCAGGGCCTTGTATCCGATATCCGAAGCAGAGAAGTAGTCGTGCCGGAAGTGGACACCTTCCAGGAAAAGATCGGACGACACGCACATGTCCTTGCCGCCGGTCAGAATCGCGCAGTCGTCTCCGCGTCCCAGCGAGACAAAATCACTGTGGCGTTTGAAGTAGGTATCGATCAGTTCAAGGAATTCCGCTTCACTTTTCATGGCATATCTCTGTATTTCAATCAGTTATAAAAGTTCAAGATAATCTTCGATGATGACTTTGAGACCGAAGCCCGGGAAGTTGATCCGATATTTGTTGGGTTCGATCCGGGCAATAATTTTCCCTTTACCAAAGATCTTGTGTCGGCAAAAGCCGAGTTTGGACGGGTCTGGCTTGGATGGGGCGACGCTGTTCGATGGCGTGCTTGGCCGTGACAAGGGGGTGGCACCGGGGGTGCCGCGCTTGCGACGTTTTTCCAGACCTCCACCATAGGACTCGTTCACTCGATCAAAGACCGTGTCCGGCAGTTCGAGAATGAACGGACTGGGCAAAGTCGGCTCTGACATGCCGCTGGCCCGGTTATAGACAGAGCTGGGCACGAAGAGTTTGAGGCATTTTTTGGCGCGGGTGCAGGCCACGTACATCAGACGGCGTTCTTCTTCCAGGTCCTCGGCCCGTTGCATGGCCCGTCGGGAAGGGAACCGATCTTCTACAAGATCAATAATGATGACCGCGGACCATTCAAGCCCTTTGGCAGAGTGGACCGTTGAGAGAACCACCGCATTTTCTTTGCGTTTTTCCTCTTCCGGGTCGCCATCCAGACTGAGATCGCCGAGAAGTTGGTCCATGTCCGTGTAATTGACGGCAATCTGGCTGAGCTGTTCCAACCCGGCTTGCCGTTTCGGATAGTCGTCCGGGTATTTTTCGGCAAGAATGGGCTGGTAGAACGCGAGAATGGATTCCAGAATGGCCGACGGCTTGGGCGGCATGGCGCGGAGTTTGTTGAGTTCTCCGAGCAGCTCGCCGAGCTGTTCATGCTTTTTGGTCATCTTACCCAGATATTTGTCGTTTCTGGAATGAATCGCTTGATATATTTTTGCCACGGTTTTGGGGCCGACACCTTTGATGTGGTCCAAGGCTCGTTGCCATGCCAGCAGGTCGTGGGGATTGACGACCAATCGGAGATACGACAGGACATCTTTGATATGTGCGGCTTCGTGGAAGCGGATGCCACCGTATTTTTGATAGTCGATGCCGATGCGCGTCAAAGCCACTTCCAACGGGAATGATTGATATCCGGCCCGGAACAGCACTGCCACATCGTGCAAGGAATACTTGCGTCGGAATTCCAGAATCTGGTCCACCACGAGCTTGGCCTGACTTTGATCGCTGATCGGGTGGACCACTTCGGGTAGAACCGTACTCTTGAGGTCGGAATAGAGTTTTTTGTCGAATTTGGTGGTCGCCCCTTTGAGAATTTCATTGGTCAAATCAAGAATGGGCTGAACCGATCGATAGTTCTTCTCAAGGCGAATCACTTTGGCATTGTTGAATATCTTAGGAAATTCAAGGATGTTTGCGACATTCGCCCCACGAAAGGCATAAATGGATTGGGCGTCATCACCCACGGCCATGACATTGCCGGATTTTCCGGCCAGTAGTTTGACGATTCGAGCCTGTACCAGATTGGTGTCCTGATATTCATCCACCATGATGTAGCGATATCTGGTCTGGAGCTGGTTGCGGAGTGGTTCGTTTTCCGTAAGAAGCTTGTCCAGCAGAAAGAGCAGATCGTCATAGTCCATCAACGCATGAGTTCGTTTGAAATGGGCATAACCATCCGAAATTTCATTCAAGTCATCGAGATAGGAATTAAGGTGATAGGCTTCCCGTTCCAGGATGGTCTCGATAGGTAATTCCTTGTTGCGGGATTTGGTAATCATGTCCAGCAGGGTGGATTTTCTCGGATAGGAGCGATCCCCTTTGCCGAGTTTGAGGTCATCCTTGACATCTTTACAGATGCTTTCACTGTCCGCTCTGTCCATGAGTGTGAACCCATTGTCAAAGCCGATGTCCATGGCATTCTGGCGCAAGGTGGCATAGGCAAAGGAGTGAAAGGTGCCTCCAGCTGTTCCATGGAGGGACCGACCGAGAATCTCCTCGGCCCGGGTCAGCATTTCCTGAGCAGCCTTCCGGGTGAAAGTCAGTAGCAGGATTTGGCTTGGGTCAACACCCATTTCCACCAAGTGGGCCAGACGGTACACGATCGTGCGTGTTTTTCCTGAACCAGCACCCGCGATAACCAGAACCGGCCCTTCGGTCGTCTGGGCTGCCTCGCGTTGGGCCTCATTCAGTTCATTATCGAAATCTATGCTCATTTATTTTTTAATATCAAAGTGTTGGAGTATTGTGGTGCCGATGTCTCGTAGGGAGCGCGGCTGTGAATCTTCGGTGTCATAAAACAGTGCTCCTTCTACCGTATGTGTCCCTGTCCGTCCATGCAAACCAAATATGTCGGTTCGATCGAATTTGGCCTTGAGGTCAAAGCCGGGATGCGCTTCGCAGATTAGGTCAGGGACCTGATTGGTATGAGCACCGGGATAAAGGGTGTCTCGGGTGTGAACAGCCTTGAGGACCGGAGATCCTTTGTATGTCAGTTGGAGCAGTCCGTGTCTGATGGTGTTGATCAATGCGGGGATGTTCTGTTCAGACACTCGCCCTCGGCCAAAGCGTGTGGCGGAGTGAATGTAGATTCGACCCGGATCAAGGGCAAAGGCCTGGGATTCTGACGAGAGTTTCGAGGCATCCCACTCGTCGTCAGGGGTGCCGGAAAGCGTCAGGAATCCCTGTTGTTTGAGCCAGGTGTTCAGGCAGACTTCGGTTTTTAGTTCGGTAAAACCGTGGTCAGCCAGCACCAGCAGTCGTTTGGGACCGGGCAGAGCATCATATCGTTTCAGGAACAGGCCGATGGCGTGATCCCAATCCGCAAGAAAGCGCAGGCATTTTAAATGAGAGGGGTGATCCGTGTGAAGCACCGCATCCATGAAGAAGTGGAAAAGCCGATCCGTTTCAGTGAAGACGTGAATAAACAGGTCCCAGCCAAGGTCCGGCCAGAGCATGTCCAACGCATTCAATCGGGAATGTAGAGTCGCGCGCAGTTCTGCAAGCAGGTAGTCGAGATCCTGTTGTCCCCGGTTGGTGTCCGCTTCGAGCTTGTAGTTTATCGAGCAAAGTTTTTCTTTTAAAAACGAGGGGTAAACAGCTTTTTCAATGTCGAGAGAAACAAAACCGGAAATGCACATCCCCCGAAGTTGACGCACTGGATAGGTACCGGGCAGGTTGATGATGCGGGAAAGAATGCCGTGGGTGCCAAGACGGTCAAAGATGGTGGGACACGTCACATCCAGGCTGTTCGTGATTCGCATTTGATAGGTCTGCGGGTCCAAATGGGAAAAACCGAAAATACCGTGTTTTTCCGGGCCTTCTCCTGTAAAGAAGGCGGTCCAGTTAACTGGCGAAAGTTCTGGGAGTTCCGCTTTGACGGTGGTTGCGTGTTGCGCCAGTCGGCGGATGTTGGGCAGGCTCGCTCCAAGCTGAAGCGCAAGGTCGAGCGGCATTCCGTCCAACCCCAGTACAACCAGGCGTGAACGTGGTTTTGAAGAAAGTAGAATAGACATGATTAGAGCAGGGTTGTTTCAAATTTTTTCAGGAAGAATGTGGGGTTGTATGAGAGCTTCGCTTTTCGCAATCCTTCGTCACCCAGGTCTTGTTCTCGGTTGACAGTGGTGAAATCGGCACCGTCGTTTTCCAAAAACATCTGGTTGATGGCCTGATACACGCCTTTGTACCGGACATCGCCTTTTTCAAAATGGATGACGACCGAGTCTTCACACAGGGGTTCTGCCACAGTGTAGGCTATGACTTTTCCATCCACGCGCAGGCTGGCTCCCGTGAGACCTGTGATCTGATCGAAGTTGTGCAACACGCGAGTGATGGCGCGGTTTTCCGCTTTGAGTGCGTCTGACGGGTTGTTTTCTTCATACCATTTATACCATTCGTCCTGCATTTCGAGCACTTCTTCAACACAATTGGGCGTCATGGAGTCATAGGTGAAGTCATAGTTTTTCTTGAATTGGTTGAGCAGATTTTTCTTTTTATGGAATTTCTTTCCCTTGAGCGCGATCAGGTCCTCGACGGAATAGATGTAATCCCAGTGCTCGCGGCATTCTTCGATGAGGATGTGGTTGCCATAGGCCACGGACCAGAGACGGGTCAGGGCCTCGGGAACGCGGGTGAATTTCCCGCTGTCCTGCATGACGTCGCAATGGGGCCAATCGTATTTTTCCCACGGTCCGATGGGTGCCCAGAAAATGGTTTCCGGTTTGGTCTGACGGATGAAACACAGGTCTTTGTGAAAGGCCCATTCAAGACCGTAGTGTTCGGCCCAGCCAAAGATGTTGGCAAAGGAAAAATCACTGGTCAAAAGTTGTGGGCATTCGGTCAGGCACGCACGGTATTCGATCTGTCTGTCCACAGAGATTGGTTCAAAATTGAGTTGCATAGAGTATCCTCACTGTTCGTGACGAGGCGTTCGTTTTTGTATCATAGCGAAACGTTGCCAATTTTTGAAGTTGAAGAAATAGAGAAGTATGGACGATTGCACTATTTGTGAGCAGAACATGGCGATCCAGATGCCTTCGGCATCCTGCATGACGAAATGGCCAAGACAGTAAGCCAGTGGAAGTCTGAGGCCCCACGTTGCGCCGCCCATGATGAACATGTTGTACATGGTGGCCCCGGCCCCGTTGAGTGCTCCGGCCAGAATCATGCTGGTCAGGGTGAACGGGATGGCAAGGACGTTCCATTTGAGATAACTTATGGCCTGGGCCGCGACGGCCGTGTCTCGGGTGAGCAGCCCGACCCATGGTTCAAGGAATTGCCAGACCACGAAGGAAAAGAGCGTGATCGAGATCAGGCCTATTTTCAGAATACGGAACCCAAATTTTTTGGCTTCCTTGGGCTGCTTTGCTCCAAGGTAATGCCCGATGAGAATACTCGCGGTCAGATTGAAGGCAAAGGCGGGCAGAAAGAGGAGGGATTCGATGCGCAGTCCGATGGCCATGCCTGCCAGCGCGTCCACCGCGTTCCACGGAAGGCTTGCCGTGATGATATACAAGACCATGTAGCCGGACTGCCAGACTATTTGCATCAATCCTGACGGCCATGCGACTTTGATCAGATAGGGCATGGCCCGTTTGGTCCACCTCCACGGTGCAAAGCTGTCCCTTTTGAGGAGGCCGTGTCGGGCAAGTGTGAACACGTTGAGGAGCATTCCCGCAGTGATGGAGATGAATGTTGCCCATGCCAATCCCTTGAAACCGATATTGGGCATCCCGAACCACCCCAGTCCCAGTCCCAAGTCAAGGACGGTGTTCAATGCGGTGACAATGATCATGGAATACAGTGGGTACATGACCTGTTTGCGTGCCCGGAAGATCGCGTTGGTGATCATGAGCATGTAGTATGCGGGGAGCATGGCGAGATAGATTGTCAGGAAATATTCTGTTGTCGTGCGCATTTCCGGTGGAATTTGCAAGATCGCCAGCATTCCGTTTTTCAAAGGAAGCCCGATCACGAGAAACGCAGTCCCCAGAATGGCGGCTAATAATAGGCAGAGTCCGGTATATCGTTTGACCCGTTGTATCAGGCCTGCGCCAAGGGATTGGCTAATGGCTGCAACGGCACCATTGGCAATGGCCATGGCCACGACCAGCAAGAGAAAAAAGGATTGGGAGATGATACCCAATGAGGCCTGAACCTCTCGGTTGATGTGTCCGGCGACCCAGACGTCTGTCATGCCGATGAGAAAATGGAAGAACATCATCAGGAGCTGGGGCCAGGCCAGATTCCAGATGGTACGATACGGCGCGCGTGACATATTGGCGGTGAGTGTTTCGGACATGGTGCAGTGTCGGGTTCGAGTAAGCCGAAGTTGGCAGGGTGTCTTTAATGATAGGTCTTTTTTCCCGATTGCCAAGGCGGAAAACGGCCATTCGAATCCAATTCTATATCTTTTTCAAAACACTTGCACAAGGAGCGGATGACATTCCCTGTTGAAGACATGTGCGTTATTGTCCACAGAATTTCTGTATGTATCGAGTATTAAAAGAAGAAATTGATAGTCATAAATGTGGTGTTGCCATGGAGACGACGGGCTAATCAGTGCTTTTCTCTTTGCGTGGTGCCGATAGATTTTGGCCTTCAGCTTGGATGAGAGTGAATAGGGCGTGCTCTTTAATGCTGGTGTGGCACGTCGCCTTCTTCATGAACGTGGATATGGCTGTGCGGCTTGAGTTCGCCGGGTTTGATCTGTCCATCTCGCATGGCAAGGAGTCGGTTGGTGGTCGCAGTCAGAAAGTCCGGGTCGTGGGAAACTACCAGTCGAGCCATGTCCAATCCTTGAAGGATGGTGATCAGTCGATCCTTGGCTTCGGGAGACAGGCCGGTGGTCGGTTCATCCAAGATGAGAACCTTTGGGCGCATGGCGAGGATGGTTGCCAGTGCGACCAGTTTTTTTTCGCCCCCTGACATCCGATGGGGAATTCGGTCTTCGAATTCGCTGAGACCCACGATGTGCAAAGCCTCCCGAGCGCGATCGGCGGCATCGGCCTTGGATAATCCCTGATTGAGTGGGCCAAAGGCCACGTCATCAAGCACCGTCGGGCAAAAGAGTTGATCGTCGGAGTGTTGAAAGAGAAAACCGATGTGCAGTCGAGCCTGATCAAAGGCTTTGAGGTCTGTCATGGGGACACCGAAGAGGTGGACGGTCCCTTCCTTGGGGGTGAGCAATCCCATGAGGAGGTGGAGCATGGTGGTCTTGCCCGCGCCATTGGGACCGAACAGGCCGATTTTTTCATCCTGATGCAAATGAAAGTTGAGTTTGTCCAGTGCGTTGTCTCGGTTGGGAAATGCGTAGCTGACGTCCTTCAGCTCAATGATTGCAGCGGTCATGGTATAACTCCAGGAAAAAATTCCAATTGAATGATGCGTGCCGTGAAAAGAATACAGAGGAAAAGGAAAACATAGGCTGTGGGGGTGGTCGTAAAAGTGGTCAGTGAATAGAATCGGCCACGAAATCCACGGCAGCGCATGGCTCCCTGAACCCGTTCGGCTCGATCCCAGCTCTTGACCAGAATCATGCCGACCAGCCAGGCATAGGAACGATAGGTGTGTGTATTCGTCTTTGGTTTGAAACCACGGGCTTGCATGGCCGTGCGCATGGTCATGTATTCCTGATGGATGACAAAGATGTATCGATAAGTAAACAGCAGCAGATGACACAGTTTTTGGGGCAGTCCCAACTGCTGAAGGGCTGGGCCGAGGTTCTGAACGGAAATGGTGCCCATGAGGGCCATGAGCGTAAGAACGATGGCATTCGACTTGATAGTGATGAGTAAGGCCAGGTTCACACCTTGTGTTGTCGCGTGTAACGGCCCTATAGACCAAATGGTATCTCCGGGTAAGGAAAAGGGGAGAAAGAACCAGAGAAAGAGAATGAAGGCGTTGACGACCATGAGTCGTTTGACCACTCGTCCGAGGTGCAATTGAGCCATGACCACGAGCAGTACGCCGAAGCCCAGTCCGAACAGAGCCGGGAGCCGGGTGTGCAGAATTGCCAAGGGAATGGTGATAAGTGCGCCGCATATCAGCCTGATACGCGGGTCCATACGATGAATGAAGGAATTGCCAATGGCAAATTGTTCAGTAATGGCGGCCAATAGTGTGTCCTTGTCCTCTGAAATTGCGAATACTTCAGTCAGAAGGCGAGGAGTAGTACAAAATGGAAAATCGTGCAACCGGCACAGTGTGATATCTGTGCCGGTTGCATGAGATTATTCGGCAGTCAGGCCCACTTGGGGGGCAATGGCTGTGACGGAGGTAATGGCTATTTGGAGAAAATCTCCCAGTTCCAAACCTATTTTGTCACATTCGCGGATGCAATCACGGTTGACACTGGCGGCAAAAGCCTTGTCTTTCATCTTTTTTTTCAAGCTCTTGGTTTTCATCCCTTCGATCTTGGTCGGGCGAACCAAGGCCCCGGCATGGACCAGACCCGTGACGGTTTCGCCACACCGCAGGGCATAATCCAGTGTGGTTTCAGGCGCTTCTGCACCATTCATTTCCGCCGCATGACGCCGGATGGCAGCCAGTGCTTCGTCCGGAAGCTTCCCTTCGAGCATGTCCACGCTGTCCAGGCCGTGTCGGTCATGGGTGTGTTTGGTGACCGCATAGTCGAGGTCGTGCAACAGGCCGGTGATTCCCCACAGGTCTGCATCCTCTCCCAGTTTGGTGGCCAGGCCTCGCATGACGGCTTCTGACTCCAGAGCATGGTTGATGAGGCTGGTTTCAGTGTTGTGTGCTTTCAGGAGTGTCCAAGCTTCTTCTCGTGTTATCATAATCCTTTCCTTGATATGAATGAGGTTGAGTATGCAATACTGCCGGATGATATCTGTCTGGTCTAGTGACAGATTCGGGTTTGCTGCATCCGTACAGAGTGTCAGGCGTTGTGCAACCAACAGGCGACCTTGGTCCCTGATTCAGTTTTCTGGAGGTGTGGACGGTCTGTTTGACATTGTTCAAAAGCATGGGGACATCGCGGGTGAAACGGGCAGCCGGTGGGAGGATTCATGGGGCTGGGCAAGTCACCGCTCAATGCGATTCGGTCTGGTTGATTGGTCGGATCTGGGAGGAGAACAGCGGATAAAAGTGCCTGAGTATAAGGATGTTTAGGAAAAGTAAACAGCTGGGGGCTTGGCCCGATTTCCATGATATGACCGAGGTACATGACGGCCACGGTGTCAGCAATGTGGCTGACCACGGACAGATCGTGGGAAATGAAGACATAGGTCAGGCCGAATTGTGTTTGAAGATCTTTGAGGAGGCCGAGGACCTGTGCTTGAACCGAGACATCCAGTGCCGAGACCGGTTCGTCACAGACAATGAGTTTCGGGTTCAGGGCCAGGGTTCGGGCGACGGCCACACGTTGCCGTTGTCCTCCTGAAAATTCGTGGGGATAACGTTCACCCTGTTCCGGGCGGAGTCCGACCAATTTGAGCAGGTTTTGAACTTTTTCCCGTCGTTCCTGCTTGGTCCCGATGGCGTGGATGTCTAGTCCTTCGCGAATGATGGTTCCGATTTTCTGGCGTGGATTCAGGGATGAATACGGGTCCTGAAAGATCATTTGTATCTTGCTGCGTAATGCCTTTTCATCCCAGGCCGAAAGCGTTTTGTTGTCAAAATGAACGGTGCCGCTGGTCACGGGTTCCAGTCCCATGATACATTTTGCCAATGTGGATTTGCCGCAACCGGATTCGCCGACCAGTCCGAGGGTTTCTCCGTGCTCAACCTGAAGGCTGACACCATCTACAGCGCGAACCAGATGAGATTGCAGGCCCAGAAGGCCACTGGTGACCTTGAAATGTTTGGTGACATTGGAGAGTTCAAGCAATGGTGGCATGACTATTCCCTCATGCTTCATACAGCCAGCACCGGACCGAGTGGCCTGGCTCCGGTTCAAAGAGTGGCGGCAGCATCTGTGAACATTTTTCAAAGGCCTTGGGACATCGGGGATGAAAACGGCATCCTTGCGGTTGATTGAAAATACTTGGCACAATACCTGGAATGGCGTGCAGCCGTTGCGTGTTCCCTAATGTGGGGACTGAGGCCAAAAGCCCTTGGGTATATGGGTGCAATGGATTGGCGTAGAGCGGGGCGACCGTGGCGAGTTCCACGATTTTGCCGGAATACATGACCGCAACCCGTTGCGCCATGCGGGCCACCACCCCCAGATCATGGGTGATGAGCATGAGCGAGCCGTTGTTCTTTTCTTTGAGATCGTTCATGAGATCAATGATCTGCGCTTGAATGGTGACGTCGAGGGCCGTGGTCGGTTCATCGGCGATGAGAAGGTCGGGATGACAGGCAAGGGCCATGGCGATCATGACACGTTGTCGCATTCCGCCTGACAGTTCGTGCGGATAGGATGTGGCTATGGCTGCGGGGTTTGGAATGCCCACCTTTTCGAGTGCGTCAACCGCTTTGTCGAGGGCCTCGTTGTGAGTCAATCCCTGATGGAGCCGAAGCGGTTCCGCGATCTGGTCGTTGATGCGGAAGACCGGGTTGAGCGCGGTCATGGGTTCTTGAAAAATCATGGAAATGTGATTGCCCCTGACCTGCATGAGTTCTCGGTCCGTCATATCGAGCAGGTCGGCTCCTTTGTAGAGGATACGTCCTTCGGTGACGCGGCCGGGGGGATCAGGTATAAGACCGAGAATGGAGAGGGCGAGTACGGTTTTCCCGCACCCTGATTCTCCGACCACAGCCAGGGTTTCTCCTTGCATAAAGGAAAGGCTGACGGTATCCACCGCCTTGGCTATTCCCTGGTGTGAGGAAAAGCAGGTCGTGAGCTTGTGTATGTCCAGAAGGGGTTGGGTCATGTTTTTTTGAATTTCACAGTTCTCCGTTTGGTCAGCTATACGGCATATTGCGGCGAACGTAAACGATATCGGGGATATGAAATGGCACATGTGGCGATAGTTGGCGGAGGACTGGCCGGAACCGAGTGCGCCTGGCAATTGGCTGAGGCCGGTATTGCGGTGACGCTTTATGAAATGAAGCCTGGCAAGCGGTCCGAGGCCCATACTGAAGATGGTCTGGCTGAGTTGGTCTGTTCCAATTCCTTTCGGGCAACCGGTCCGGCTGCGGCCATCGGTTTGCTCAAGGAAGAGATGTCCAGTCTGGGCAGTCTGGTCATGAAAGCGGCCTTTGCCACACAGGTCCCTGCCGGGGGAGCCTTGGCTGTGGATCGCACGTTGTTTTCTCAATATATTACCGACGCGATCGAAAATCACGATTCGATCACTGTTGTTCATCAGGAAATTCAGTCGCTTGATGCCTCAGAGCTTCAAGGACATGACGCGGTTGTCATCGCGGCCGGTCCGTTGGCCAGTGAGTCACTGACAGAGAGCTTGATGACAGCGGTGGGCAACCAGCGGTTGTATTTTTACGACGCGATCGCACCGATCATTTCTCGTGATTCCGTTGATTTTGACAAGGCCTTCTGGGGATCGCGGTGGAAACCCGAGGATGATGATGATTATCTGAATTGTCCCATGAATGAAGCGGAGTACAAGGCGTTTGTGACCGCTTTGCTTGAAGGGGAAAAGGTTCAGCCTCGGGATTTTGAAAAGGAAATCCATTTTGAAGGATGCCTGCCAGTCGAAGCCATGGCCGAACGTGGTGAGATGACGTTGGCTTTCGGGCCGCTCAAGCCAGTGGGGTTCGAGGATCCAAAAACCGGGGACCGCCCGTTTGCCATTGTCCAGTTGCGGACCGAGAATGCGGACAAGACCGCTTTCAATCTCGTGGGTTTTCAGACCAAGCTCAAGTACCCGGAGCAAAAGCGGATTTTTCGAATGATTCCTGGGCTGGAACAGGCTGAATTTCTCCGTCTCGGGTCCATTCATCGAAATACCTATGTCAATGCCCCGGATGTCTTGGAAAATTCTTTGCAGCTCAAGAATCGGCCTGGGGTGTACCTTGCCGGGCAGATCACCGGGGTTGAAGGGTATCTTGAATCCGCAGCCTGTGGCTTGTGGCTTGGACTGTCGTTGGGGACGAATATGAACGGTTCATCGCTTGAGGAGCCACCAGTGGAGACCGCGATAGGGGCTTTACTCGGTCATTTGAAGGCCGTCCCGGATAAGCGGTTTCAGCCGTCTAATGTCAATTTTGGTTTGATGCCAGGATTGCAGAAGAAAATGAAAAAGAAATTACGCAAGGAAGCCTATGGAGTGCGTGCCAAAGAGGCTTTTCAGACGTGGATTGCATCTGTCGGGCTTAATCGATAGCGTGCGCACAGAGGCGGTTCGGGGCGAACCGGACCGCGTTTATTCGTGATGAGTGGCTATTTTTTTGAAAGGGCTGGATATTGCCAATTCAACCACTTTGTCGCACTGTGACAGGACGTACGGAATACAGGAGGGAATACCCATGGCCGATACACACTACGGACCGCAAACGATTTCTTTGCACGCGGGGCATACCCCGGATGCGGAAACAGGGGCGCGGGCGGTTCCGATTTATCAGACAACGGCGTATATGTTTCGAGATACGCAACATGCCGCTGATCTTTTTTCATTGAAGGAATCCGGGTACATTTATACCCGATTGAACAATCCAACTACAGACGTTCTGGAAAAACGGCTCGCCGAGCTGCATGGAGGCACGGGAGCCGTTGCTGTCGCGTCCGGCATGGCGGCCATTTTTTATGCGGTGACCACCATTTGTTCGGCGGGGCAGAATTTTGTCACTGGGTCCAATCTGTATGGCGGGACCCAGACCTTGTTCGAGTATACCTTGAAGCGATTTGGCATTGAAGCCCGATTCGTGGATTCCAGTGATCCGGCCAATGTTGAAGCGGCCATCGATGAGAATACCCGGTTGGTCTATAGCGAATCCATTGGCAATCCGCGCTGTAATGTCGATGATCTGCGGGGACTTTCCGAGGTCGCACACCGTCACGGCATCCCGTTTATTTTGGATTCTACGGTCGCACCTCCGCCGGTTTTTGATCCATTTGATTTCGGATGCGATATCGTCGTGCATTCTCTGACCAAAATTATTGGTGGTCATGGCGTGGCCATGGGCGGTGCCATTGTCGAGAAAGGGGATTTTGATTGGGGCAAGGACATGAAATATCCTGAGATTGCCGCACCGGACCCGACGTATAACAATGTGAATTTGTGGGAAGCACTTGGTGGGGCCGCTGGTCAGCCGTGTCCGGCCTTTACGGCCAAGGTGCGCATTGGGTTGCTTCGTGATACCGGCGCGACCATTTCTCCGCACAATAGTTTTCTGATCCTTCAGGGGATGGAAACCCTGCCGATTCGTGCTCGTCAGCATTGTGAAAATGCGCAGAAAGTGGCCGAGTTCTTGGAAACACATTACGCGGTCGAGTGGGTGAATTATGCGGGACTTCCCAATCATCCGGATCATGATCGGGCGAAAAACACTTTTCCCCTCGGCCCCGGAGCCGTGTTTGGCTTTGGCGTCAAGGGCGGTTTGGCCGCTGGGCGGAAATTCATTGATGCCGTGAAGCTCTGTTCCCATTTGGCGAATATTCTGGATGCCAAGACATTGGTCATTCACCCCGCAACCACAACGCATGGTCAATCCTCTCCTGAAGAACAACTGGCAGCGGGTGTTCCGCCGGATTTGATTCGTATCTCTGTGGGGTTGGAAAATATCGAGGATATTATCGAAGATCTGGATATGGCCCTGATGCAATCCCAGCGTTAAAATTATTAAAATCGAATATGATAAATCCCCATTCTCAGGAGTGGGGATTTTTTTTGTACTAAAAAACGTTCAATATATATCAGTGTTGCTTTTGTTATTCTATTGCTTTATCAAACAAATGTTTCTCTATATTGGGATTGAACGGGTTTTTGTCTGAGTGAATAATCTTCCGGGTGTTCAAGTGAGGTTTCTATGCGGCGTTTTGTTTCGGTGACCCTATTGAGTGTGTGTTTCTTGTTTTTGTTGACAGCGTGTAAGGCTCCTCAGGGAGGTGGTGGCAATTCCTATTCCATGTTTTACAGCCCCGCAGATCATGTTTCGGAATTGATGGTGAAAGGGGCCTATACTGAAGCTTCAACCATCTATGGAAATGAACGAACATGGTTTCAGGCACAAGGGGATGACCCGGACGTGCAGGCCTTGCTGACGAATCTGGCGTCACATCTGAAAGGAGTGTACGAGCCAGAATTGCGGCGGACCATGGCCGAGGTCCAAAAGCTGACTTGGCCGGCCTCAAGCGATACCTGGTCTGGAATCAAAGCGGCTTTGGCGGCTTTGGAAAGGCAGGTTGTTTCGGCTGAGAGCGTGCCATTGTTTAAGAATCCCGAGTATGGTTACCCCCTTATTCAGAATGCCCGGCAACAGCTGGAAACCAAGCGGACTGAAATCGCACAATATGCACCGACCGCTTTTACCCTGTATCCCATCAATGCGGACAAGAATTTCTTTGCCGAGTATCCGGTAAATTTGCAGGATCAGGATTTTTTGCAGAAACAGAAGACACTGTGGGCAAAAAAAGTGCAGTGCGCCACGAGTAAAGAGCTTTTGCATATGCACAAGACATATGGAGATGTGCTGCCTGCCGACATGCAAAAGGAGTTGGCCCAGACATATTTCAGGAAATTGTGTCCGAATGTTGAGAAAGCCGATTTTGCCGCGATTACGACTGCGTATGACGCGGTTTTGGACGCAGGGATGCAGTTGGACGCGATTCCCGGGATCAAAATTGCATTTATTGATGTGACGAGTGAGACGCTCAAGAAAAGAGGGGTCATCGAATTCCCTGTTGGTGTGGAGATGGACATGCCGATCAAGGCCTTGAACGAGGACTTGAAAAAAGGATTTGAAAGCAAGGCTGTCAAATCGGCGGATATCATTATCCTGTTCAACCTTGCCGCCACGCGAACCTCTCGCAAGGTCGATACGAGTACGCATGTCAAATCCACCTATTTGGCCGGGTACACCAAAGTGAACAATCCGGAATGGGATATCTTGCAAGTGGAATTGCAACAATCAAATATGGAAATAATGACCAATTCCAATACGCAATTGCCAACGTCAACCGGCAATCCGTACATGGACTTGGGCAATGCTCTGGCGAATTGGGAAAGTGAGACGAAAGTGGATGAAGCCAAGGAGCGCATTGAAGAATTGAAGAAGAAGGTCAGGACAACGCCTCGATTTATTGACGAGCCGGTGTATGATCCATATCGCTTTCAGCGGGTCGAGATGGATGTCTTGAAAACCGGCTCCATTCAGTATTACATCATCGATAAACGGAAAAAGACGTATTATTCCGATTTTTTTGACGTCACTTCAAAGGAATTTTTCACGGTTGCCTATCAGTTGCAGGAAACGGATCCCAACCTTGAAGAATACATGAGCACCAATGTGACGGAAAAAATGGTCGATCAATTTGAAAAAGAGGCCATTTCCGTGAAGCTTTCCGAGCTGTTGAGCAATTATTCTGACAACAAGGCCAAGACCAGACGGTACAGGTCTCTTGCGTCCATTCGAAAGGATGTGGTGAAAAATAGAAATGTCGCACTCGCCTCCATGAAAGAGAAGGAATATGGATTTGACAAACATGCGGACAAACGGTTCGAGAGTGTGCTGATCGTTCAGAATTCAAGCAGTCTCGGCACAGGTTTTTACGTGACGGATGATATTGTTCTGACCAATTATCATGTCGTTGAAGAACAGAAATTCATCGAATTGAAGAAATGGGGTGATTTGGAAACCTTTGGAAAGGTCATAGCCAAGGATGTGCGGTTGGATCTTGCGCTTATCAAAGTACAGGATCGGGGAATTCCCGTGGTTTTTTATGACAAGAAGAATGTGAAAATCGGAGAGACTGTTGAGGCCATCGGCCATCCTCACGGGATGTCTTTCACGTTGTCGCGGGGAGTTATTAGTACCGTCCGCACATCACCGGGCATTTCCGGCGTGGCAGGAAATCCCATTTTGTTTATTCAGACGGATGCGCCAATCAATCCCGGGAATTCAGGTGGGCCACTGTTCTTGGGTAATCGGGTTATTGGCGTCAATGACTATTGCGTCACCAAGGATATTTCCGAGGGATTGAATTTCAGCATCCATTATTCCGAAGTTTTCAAATTCCTGAATGAAAATCATATCAAGTACCAAAAGGGGTAGCAGATGTTTCATATATGCAAGGGGCTGCGCATCGTTATGATGTTGGTTTTGGTGGTGTGTGCGGGATGTACTGCGTCCAAAAGCCGTATGGGTATGGTTCAGGCGGAAGATGGGTTAATGTATGGCTCGGCCATGGACAAGCAGTTTATTGTTGATTCAAGCCTTTTTGAGAACAACAAAGTAAAGCTGCGAATCAGAAATACTTCCGGTGATGCAGCCTTTGATTTGCATGGTTTCAAGCGGCAGTTGGAAGATGCATACATATCTAATGGGTATGAACCCACAACCGGGAGTGATTTTGGGCTGTTGCTTGACATCAATGTGACCTATTCCGGTCAGATTCAGGAGAATATGAGCAATGAATTTGGTTTTGTTGGATTGGCCGGTGGAGGTGTTGCCGGAGCCTATCATCCGATGAAAAAGGGCACCATGAATGAAACTATCGCCGGAGGAGCTGCCGGAGCTGTGGCCGGTGCGACCATTGGATATATTCTTGGCAGTTACATGACGGACGACACATATATCATCAAAGCGCATGTCACGCTGGCCACCATTGCTCCCAAGGAAGACAATGACGGGACCACCATTGTTTTTGGCAAAAGCAGGAAGATCAAGCGCAAGAAAAACAATTTCAGAGGCTACCGACAGCGTTCGACGGTCAATATGGCGGTGTATGCCGGTGGGCGAAATGTCCATCAATGCGAGATTGTGGATGGCGTCCGGGGCAGAATGTTACGCATTTTGACCGATATCATCTGATATTTTGTCACGATGAAGAAAAAAAAGCCCCTGTTTTATTTGAAACAGGGGTTTTCTTTTTGCGTGAATCGACTTGTTAGAAAATGATTTTTTCAGGTGGCCTGCGTTCAGGAACAACCGCTTTCTCAATGGTGCCGTCGTTGTATTCCTTGCTGACATAGAGCGCACAGAAACAGGCACCGTATTCCTTGATGTCCTCTTCCCGGTAGGTGCAGGGACAGACGATGTCCTTGTCCGCTTCGAAGTCGCCGTTGGCCAGACGGCAGGGACAAGCCATGTAGCCAAAGCGGTCCTTGTTGGTCAGCAGGCTTTCGAGCAAGGGCATGGTCATGTCCATATCCTTGTTGAAATAGTAGCCTTTCGGCTCCTGAACTTTTTTGAGCATTTTATATAATTGTTTGGCATCCATTGTTATTCTCCCTTGAGCGCGGCGTCGATCTTGTCTTTGTGGTACCCGACAACAACTGTATTTTTGATGACGATGGTAGGAAAGGAAACGGCTGGATTATGGTCTTTGATTTCCTGAACGATCTGTTTGCGATCGTCTCCAGAGAGTTCATCAACGTGAACACACTCGTATTTTACGCCACATTCATCGAGGTATTTTTTTGCATTTCTGCAATGGATGCAGGTTGAAAGCGCATAGATTTTGATGTCATTCATATGAAATGCCTCCGGGTCGAACGTTTTTTTAGCGTGGGATTTCGGTTGAGCCTCGTCGTTTTCTTCGAAAAGGCTGGAAACAAAATTTTTGATGACTTTGAACATTATGGCTCTCTTTGCAGTGTCAGTTCCAATTTCCTGACCACCATTGAACACAGGAAGGTGAGCACGAAATACATGACAAGGACCAGTGTCCAGATTTCAAAACTCCTATAGGTTGTTGTCATGAGTTGTTGCGCCTGAAAAGTCAACTCTTCGATGGAGATGACAGAAACGATGGTGGAATCCTTGATGATGGATATGAATTGCCCGGCAAGTGCTGGCAACATGCGTTGTATGGCTTGCGGGAGGATGACGTACATCATGGCCTTGGTTCGGCTCATGCCGGTGCCTGATGCCGCTTCCCACTGGCCAGATTCAATGGACTCGATGCCTGCCCGAACAATTTCCGCAATATACGCCGCTTCGAAAAGGGTCAGGGTGACCAGGGCGGAGAGGAATTGGGAAAATCGGCTCATCGGTCCGAAGAACCAGCCGAGAACTTCCTGAGCTTCGGGAGACAGGGCATAGATGGCTTCATTGACATGCAGCAGCGTCATGATCTGGTCGCCGACAAAGAAGTAGAAGACGAATATCAGGACCAGAGGCGGGGTGTTTCTGATCAGTCCGACATAGGTGGTGGCTAGCTGTCGTCTGAAGAGTCGTGGGCTGACCCGCATGAGGCCGACAAATGTTCCCAGTATAATGGCGAAGAGACCTGACCAGAGACTCAGTCGGATGGTCGTGAACAGCCCATGCATGAGCAGGCCTGGAACCCATGATTGCGCTTCGGTGTCATAACGAATCAGAAACTGGGGAATGACGGCCCAGTTCCAGTGGTAATTTAATCCTGTTGCGGCCTTGTACGCAATGAAACCGAACATCCCCGCCAGCACCACCAAAATGGTGGTGTCCAGCGGTGTGATGCGAATTTTCCGTTTTGTTGAAGTATTCTGCAATGAACTGGCTCGCCTATTGAATCTGGTTTTCCCAATCGTTGGTGTAGAACCAGTATTCATAGCGGTTTTTGAGCCAGCCAGTGCTTGAGGTGACCAAAACCCAGTTGTTCAACCAGTTGAGATAGTCGTGGTCGCCTTTTTTGATTCCAAAGGCGATGGGTTCTCTGGTGAAATCTTCCTTGAAGGGGAGATACAGTTGCTCCGGGTATTCCTTGGCAAGATTGAGTGGCAACGGGTTGGAGGCAACGACTGCGTGGACTCGTTCGTTGAGGAGTTCCTGAATGGTCTGTGATTCTTCGTCAAAAAACAGGATTTTTGCATTGGGGAGATAGTTTTTTGTCACTTCGGCCGCAGTGGTTCCCAGACGAACAGCTATGGTTGTAGCCGGGTTGTTGAATTCGGAAGCCAGAGTGCGTCCCGAGGCGAGCTTTTTGCTGGCGATGACAGACATCCCTGTATACTCGTAGGGGAGGGAAAAGTTGACTTTCAGATTGCGTTGCGGAGTGATGGACATGCCGCCGATGATGATATCGAATTTTCCGGTCAAAAGGGCTGGGATGATGCCGGACCATTTGGTGGGAACGAATTCGACCTTCACGCCCATATCTTTGGCCAGCCGTTCGGCAACTTCGATTTCAAAACCGATGTACTTGCCACTTTTGTCTTTCATGGCCCAGGGTTTGAAGGTGTCGAAGCCAACTTTTATCACACCTCGTTTGAGAATGGTGTCAAGCTGGCTGACGTGAGATTTTACGCCGGAGTCGTTTTGCTGTGGAGCCTGCTGACCGCATCCAACGAGGAATGCAAGCAGGAAGAGGAAGGGTACAATTGTCCTGAAACGATGATTTTTCATGGCGTTCTCCTTGTCCCGAACGAGGACGGGATCTGGGGTTATCTGGGGGATTCCTGGGCAAACGTGACGTGAGACACTCCCAAGATGGCAATCATGATTGTTGATCCGGTTTTGACGGCTCTCCAAATTGTCATGTCGTGCTCCTGTTTTGGGTTAAGGCTTGATGCCGTTGAACCGTTTTTCCAATATCTTGACGACCCCGGATAAAGCCAGGGTGACGGCCAGGTAGATGGCGGCAACAGTGAACCAGATTTCAAAGGTGAGAAATGTTTCCGCGTCGATCATGCGTCCTTGTTGCGTCAGATCGAGAATGGCGATGGTGCTGACCAAGGCGGAATCCTTGACAAGTGAGACCGCTTGGCTCGTCATGGGAGGCAGTACGCGTCGGAAAGCCTGGGGCAGGATGATGTATCGATAGGTGGCAGATGCGTTCATGCCCAATCCTTGGGCGGCTTCCCACTGTCCTTTGTCAATGGACGTGATTCCGGCTCTGAATATTTCCGAGGCATAGGCTCCTTCAAAAAGGCTCAGAGCTATAATGGCGGCCCAAAACGGGGAGATCCCCAGAATGGGAGCCAGGACAAAATAGATGAAGAAAATCTGAATGAGCAGAGGAGTATTGCGAATCAACTCCATGTAGGTACGTGCTGTCCCGCGTGCGGCCCATGAGTCGGTCATTCGGAATATGGCGGTTGCCATGCCGATGACCAGCATCAGAACCATGCTGATGGCAGTGATCTGGAGGGTTACGCCTAACCCTTGAACCAGTGGTCCCCAAGTGACCCCCTGTTCTCCGACAGTCCAGAAATATTTCGGGATTCTATACCATTGCCAATTGTATCCCAGCCGGTTGGTCCCCAATGTGAGGAGCCAGAGAACACATCCCATCACCACGAGGTATTTCGTGGTGTCAATGAGAGAAGAAAATCGAATGGTGCCGTGAAAAAAGCGTCGTGTGTCAAACATTTTTATATGGTGTTCTCATTTGGTATATATGGCATGTTGTATGCGCCTAGAGAGAGCACCATACCAGAATCGTCCGGAAAGTTCAGGTACTATTCTGTTTTTCTTTGGTGAAAAAACGTGAATTAGTCTGTTTTCGATCTGTGACACTCCAGAACGGCCTTGATTTTTTCAAAGACTTCATCGGGGGTTGCGGATGCATCAACGACTTCCATTCGATCGTGGTTGAGGGCTGCCCAAGTCAGGTAGCCTTCACGAATTCGGTTGTGGAAAGATAGATGTTCCGCCTCGAAGCGGCCTTCTTCTTTGGCCTTGCCGTCTTCGATATTTCGCAATGTCGCGCGTTTGAGACCTATTTCCGGGTCAATGTCCAGAACAACGGTCAGGTCGGGCCAGAGACCATTGACAGCCACTTCATTGAGTTGCTTGAGTATGGTGGTGTCCAAACCTCGGCCATAGCCTTGATAGACAATGGTGGAGTCGGCAAAGCGGTCACAGAGGACGACATCTCCCGCGTCCAAAGCCGGACGAATGACCTGTTCGATGTGTTGGGCGCGGTCTGCCAGATAGAGAAACAGTTCCGTGATCGGAGTGATGTCCTTGTTGTCAACGTGAAGCAGCATCTTGCGCAGTTCCGTTCCGACGCGACTTCCTCCTGGTTCCTTTGTGAGGAACACCGTTTTCCCCAAGGATTCGTAATAATCCTTGATTTTGGTGATCTGGGTGGATTTGCCGGTGCCTTCTATGCCTTCAAAGGTAATAAACATTGATTCTCCGGTTTCTCGTCATTTTTTTTGGTCGTACTCGGCGTCATCGGGGTACGGAAAATATTCCGTTCCAGAAAACGCATGTACGGAGACCAGTCCTGTCCTGATTTATCCATGTCGGTATACGCCTGATCAATAATGTTCAGCTTTGCATCCATATTGTCGGCAAAGTGGAGGACAAAGGCTTCGGGTGTCTTGGGGCGGACAGGAGAACCGAAATCGTGCTCTCCGTGGTGACTGGTAATGAGGTGCTTGAGGTGGAGTTTGAGGCTTTCGTCGAGCGTTTTGCTTCGTTTGAGAAATGGCTCCAGTTTGTCTTGGCCTATTTGGATGTGGCCGAGCAGACGGCCTTCATCGGTGTATTCGTTTGTCATGCCGCCGGACAGTTCCCATGCTTTGCCGAGATCGTGAAAAATTGCTCCGACCAACAGCGTTTGTCTGTCCAGATTCGGATAGACATCGCACAAGGCCATACAGGACCGAGCGACCTGCAAGGTGTGTTCAAGCAGACCTCCGACATATGCGTGATGAACCGTTTTGGCTCCCGGAGCCATGATCATACGAGTTCGAATATCTTCGTTGGAGAGGACTTTTTTACAAAAGGTCTTCCATGGTTTATATTTGACATGCTCGGCAATGAGGTCTTCGATCAATCCCATGAGTTCTTCCGGCGGGACGCTTGATGTCGGAAGAAAATCGGCGAGATCGATGCCGGGGGCGGTTGCTTCGAGCAATTCCATATGGTCAACTTTGAGTTGATTCTTGTCTCTGTAGCTTTCGACAAACCCTTTGACGTGTGCCAGTGTACCTGGCTCAAGGTTTGGATATTCCTGGCTTTTCGGGCTCCAGATTTTGCCATCTATGGTGCCGGTTGCGTCTTGAAATGTGATATTCCAATACGGACCGTTTCTGGATTGGGCCTGATTGGCTGATGCCAATATAAAAATGTCTTCGACGGGGTGGCCGGGGACCAGGTTATGGATATATTGTGACTTTTTTCCCACGTATCTTGCCATTGGATTGATGTTGAGGTACCCCCGCCCGTACACGAACTCTTCAGTATATATCTGCGGGGTGCGGACCTTTTTTGTCCGCTTTTGGTTATGAACCTGATTTCACACGGATTGTCAAACCGAAGGGACCATTTGGAGGAAGAGCATGAACATACTCCTGGCCAATGATGATGGTATTCAGGCCCCAGGGCTGCGAGCATTATATTTTGCATTGAAAAAAGCCGGACATGACGTTCATGTCGTGGCTCCGGTGACGGAACAATCCGCAGTGGGGCACGCCGTCACATTCTTTATGCCCGTTCGGGTCAAGGAATTCAAGGAAAACGGATTTGTTGGGCAAGGAGTTTATGGAACTCCCGTAGACTGCGTCAAGCTTGGATTGTCTACTTTGCTTGAAACACCGCCGGACCTTGTCGTTTCGGGTATCAATGCCGGCGCGAATGTCGGGGTGGATATTTTGTATTCGGGGACCGTTTCGGCCGCGACGGAAGGTGCATTGATGGAAATTCCGGCCATGGCGGTGTCCATGGATAATTTCAATCCTGTGGATTTGAGCGGTCAGGCGCAGTATTGTGCTGATCTGATCGTGAAAATCCCGTGGGCCGAATTGCCCGGAAAATGCGTGTTGAATTTGAATTTTCCGAATTGCCCGATTGAAGAGGCTCGGGAATTACGTTTCTGTCCCCATACGCGGGCATCGTATCAGGATTGGTATTCCACCCGACAGGACCCGCGTGGTAGACCGTATTACTGGCTTGACGGGGCCATTCCCCCGGAACGGATCTGTGCGGACAGTGATCGGGCGTTGCTGTCTGATGGGCATATCACATTGACGCCGTTGCATTTTGATTTTACCGATCGGGCCGCGTTGGGCGTGTTGACTAAAACCGACCTATAAACGCCGTTGACGGAAAATCATTGTGTACGTATTGTTGTTTACTTTTAAGATTATCAGGGTTGAATAATTGTATACCCACAGGAGGAACCTGGCATGGCAACGAAAATTGGTTTGAATGGATTTGGACGGATCGGACGGTATCTCACACGATTGCTGGCGGAAGACAATGATCTTGAATTGGTGGCGGTAAACGCGCGGGCATCCAACGAGGATCTGGCTCATTTGCTCAAATATGATTCTGTCCATGGCCGATTCATGGATGTAGAGCCGACTGCTGACGGATTCCTTTTAGGTGGCAAGCCCGTTACTGTGACTCGAAATGCTCCTGGCGAATGGACCTGGGGTGATTTGGGCTGCGATATTGTGGTGGAATCCACTGGTAAATTTCGTGATCGTACAAGTTGTCAACAGATGTTGGACTGCGGTGCCAAGAAAGTGGTCATTTCCGCACCGGGTCAAGACCCTGATATCACGGTGGTCATGAGCGTGAATGATGAATTACTCACGCCTGAACACAATATTATTTCAAATGCTTCCTGCACCACGAACTGCCTGGCTCCGGTGGCCAAGGTCATCAATGATTTGTTTGGCATCAAGCACGGTATCATGAATACGGTGCATTCCTACACCATGAGTCAGCGTGTGCTGGATGGTTCGCACAAGGATATCCGTCGTGCCCGTGCCTGTGCTGTGAATATGGTGCCCACGACAACTGGTGCGGCCAAAGCGGTTGGACTGGTTATTCCTGAATTGAATGGCGTTCTCGATGGCATGGCCATTCGTGTGCCAACCCCCAACGTTTCTTTGGTAGACCTTGTCTGCGAGTTGAAAAAGGAAACAACGGTTGAAGAAGTGAATGCTGCGCTCAAGGCTGCTGCCAATGAATCCATGGGCTACACGGAAGAAGAATTGGTTTCCGTTGACTTCATGGGGTCGACATTCGGTGGCGTTGTCGATTCTTCGTTGACCCGGGTCATGGGTGGCACCCAGCTCAAGCTGATCATCTGGTATGATAACGAAGCCGGATTCACCAATCAGCTTTTGCGGTTGACGAAAAAAGTTGCCGGAATGATCTAGATATCCCTTTCTCGTAATATGGACCGCTCGACAGCTTGTCGAGCGGTCTTTTTTAATGGAATGGACCCGCCCCCCCGGTATACGGCATCATAGTGCCAAACAAAACGTACTCAGGAGGACGAGTCACATGAAAAATATTGCCACCATTGGGATCGATTTAGCAAAGAATAT